>NZ_JBEZNQ010000002.1:0-215251 GCF_040653315.1 Streptomyces sp. NPDC047981
GTCTGCAAATCGACCCCTTGAAGTCGTAGTTGCTAGGGTGCCGGGGGCGATTCCCCCACCCCGCCCCTTCCCGAAACCCTGACGAGACCGGGGCTCCACCCCGACCGACCCCTCGCGCGAGGGCTACGCGTGAGCGCGAGGGGTCACCGCCGGGCCGAAGGCCCACGTACA
This sequence comes from Streptomyces sp. NPDC047981, assembly GCF_040653315.1. Taxonomy (NCBI): domain Bacteria; kingdom Bacillati; phylum Actinomycetota; class Actinomycetes; order Kitasatosporales; family Streptomycetaceae; genus Streptomyces; species Streptomyces sp. NPDC047981. The sequence goes on from NZ_JBEZNQ010000002.1 coordinate 172, forward strand.
CGTCCTACGGGTGGGCACCGCCGGGCCAGGCGTTCCCCACGAGTGGGGAACGGACTTCTACTCCACGCCGATCAGCAGGACCGGCGCGCCCCGGCCCGCGTGGTACGTGGTCGTGTCCACGGCCAAGTACGTCTCGCGGACGTGGCGTTCCAGGGTGGCCGCCAGGGACGGCGGGGTCTCGTCCGAGACGATCAGGGTGACCAGCTCGCCGCCCGCCGAGAGCATGCGGTCCAGGACCGTGCGGGCGGTCGTCGTCGGGTCCTGGCCGATGACCGCGACATCGCCCTCGATGAGGCCGAGGATGTCGCCGGCCTGACAGACCCCGGCCGAGGTGAAGGACTGGCGCTCGGCGACGGCCAGTTCGGCGTACCGGGTCGCGCCCGCGGCCGCCGTCATCGCCACCACGTCCTCGTCGAAGCGCCGGTCCGGCTCGTGGACCGCGAGCGCCGCGATGCCCTGGACCGCCGCCCGGGTCGGGATGAGAGCGACCCGCACGCCCTCGGCGCGGGCCTGCTCGGCCGCCGCGCCCGCCGTGTGGCGCAGGTCGGTGTCGTTCGGCAGCAGCACGACCTCGCAGGCGTGGGCGCGCCGGATCGCGTCGACGAGCTCCCCGCTGGCCGGCGGCTCGCCCGGCCTGGCCAGCACGGTCGTCGCGCCCGCCTCCGCGCAGAGGCCCGCGAGCCCCTCCCCCGGGACGACCGCCACGACCGCCCGCCCCAACCGTTCCCGTACCTCGGGGGCGCCGCCGAAGTGCGTGATCCGGATCCGGTGCGGGCGCCCCGCCTCCACACCCGCCTCGACCGCCGCGCCCGCGTCGTCGACATGGACGTGCACGTTCCACAGCCCGTCCCCGCCGACGACGACCAGGGAGTCGCCGAGGGCGTCGAGGCGGGCGCGCAGCCGGTCCACGGCGGCGTCCTCCGCCTCCAGGAGGTAGATCACCTCGAAGGCCGGGCCGTCCTCCTGGGCGCAGTCGTCGACCGGAGGCAGGGGTACGACGGACCCGCCGGACGGCCGCACCTGCGCCTCGCCCGACACCGCCTCCACCAGCGCTCCGAGGACGGCCACCAGACCCCGTCCGCCCGCGTCCACGACCCCGGCGCGCTCCAGGACGGCCAGTTGCCCGGGGGTCGCCTCCAGGGCCGTCCTGGCCCCCTCGTACGCCCCCCTGGCCACCGTCACCAGGCTGCCGCCGCCCGCGCAGGCGCCGGCCGCGGCCGTGGCGACGCTCAGGATCGTTCCCTCGACCGGGTGCGCCACGGCGTCCCTGGCCGCGCCGGCCGCCGCCGCGAGCGATCGGGCCAGGTGATCCCCGTCACGCCCCTCGGCGAGCACGGACGCCATACCGCGCAGCAGCTGCGAGAGGATGGTCCCGGAGTTGCCCCGGGCGCCGATGAGGGCCCCGTGCGCCATGGCCCGGACGGCGTCCACCGCGTCGGGGTCGTCGGCGGCGAAGACCGCCTCGACGGCCTGGGCCGCGGACTCGACCGTCAGGTACAGGTTGGTGCCGGTGTCCCCGTCGGCGATCGGATAGACGTTGATCGCGTCGATCTCCTCCCGCTCCCGGCCGAGCGCCTCCAGCGCCCGTGCGCACCAGGATCTGACCGCTTCGGCGTCGAGGGTCTGCGGGGCTTGGGGCAACGGGTGGTCCTCCTGCCGGGAGCGGCTTCTGCGTCGGGCTCACCGCAGGGTAGACCCGGTCGTGACCTGGGGCCGGGGCGGGGGCCGGGACGATCGTGGTAGTTTCGTTCTACGGGAGCAGCCGTTGTATGCTGCTTCGGTTGCCCGGCGAGAGTCGGGCCATTCCCCCGGCAAGCCACTTCAGAACTCTGATTCCGGTGCGCCGGATTTCACTGTAAATCTGAAGTCTTTGGAGTGACCCGTGGCTGCCAACTGCGACGTCTGCGGCAAGGGGCCGGGCTTCGGCAACAACATTTCGCACTCGCACCGCCGTACGTCTCGTCGCTGGAACCCGAACATCCAGCGCGTGCGTGCCGTGGTCGGTCGGACGCCGAAGCGGCTCAACGTCTGCACCTCGTGCATCAAGGCCGGCAAGGTCTCGCGCTAACGCCGACGTTTCGTCGTAGCGCAGCCCCTGCGGTTGCCTTGAAGGCCGGTTCACCTCGGTGAACCGGCCTTTCGCCATGCCCCGAAACGCCGGGGCCATGCCCTGAAACGCTAGGACCTGAACCGCCAGGCGTGGTCCACCGGGCCGATCCCCGCGCCGAGCGCGAAGCCGGCCGCGATGGCCCCGGTCACGTACTCCTTGGCCGCCCGCACCGCCTCCGGCACGGACAGGCCCTTCGCGAGGCCCGAGGCCACCGCGGACGCGAGCGTGCAGCCCGTGCCGTGCGTGTGCCGGTTGTCGTGACGCGGCGCGCGCAGCCACAGCTCCTCGGAGCCGTCGGTGAGCAGGTCGACCGCTTCCCCGCCCGCCAGGTGCCCGCCCTTGATGAGCGCCCAGCGCGGGCCGTACGACAGGATCGCCGCCGCCGCCTCGCGCAGATCCGCCGCCGAACCGACCCGGACGCCCGTGAGCTGCGCCACTTCGTCCAGGTTGGGCGTGGCCACCGTGGCGACCGGCAGCAGTTTCGTCCGTACGGAGTCCAGCGCCGAGGCCGCGAGCAGCGGATCACCGTGCTTGGAGACCCCGACCGGGTCCACGACGACGGGCGCGTCCGTGTCGGCCAGCAGCTCCGCCACCGTCTCCACCAGCGCGGCCGACGCCAGCATGCCGGTCTTCACGGCCTGGACGCCGATGTCGTCGACGACCGCGCGGTACTGGGCGCGTACCGCCTCCTCGGGCAGTTCCCAGGCGCCGCGCACACCCAGCGAGTTCTGCGCGGTCACGGCGGTGATCACGCTCATGCCGTGCACGCCGAGAGCGAGCATCGTCTTCAGGTCGGCCTGGATGCCCGCGCCGCCGCCGGAGTCGGATCCGGCGACGGTCAGGACCAGCGGCGGGCGGCTCACTCGTGGCCGCCGAAGTGGTCCCAGCCGCCCTTGGCGTGCCAGGGCGCGCCGTCCACGGTCACCTGGGGCATCGCGGACGGGTTGAGCACCTCGCCGATGACCTTCCAGCGGGCCGGGAGCTTCACGTCCGGCGGGAAGGTCGCCACGATGGCGTGGTCCTCTCCCCCGGTGAGCACCCACTGCAGCGGGTCCACGCCGACGGCCTGGCCGATGTCGTTCATCTGGCTCGGGATGTCGATGAGCCCGGAGCGCAGGTCGATCCGGACCTTGCTGGCCTCCGCGATGTGCCCGAGGTCGGCGATGAGTCCGTCGCTGACGTCGCACATGGCGGTGGCGCCGAGCCCGGCGGCCGCGGGGCCCGCGTGGTACGGCGGCTCGGGCCTGCGGTGCGCCTCGACGAAGGCGCGCGGGGAGCGGAAGCCGCGCGAGAGCACCGCGTAGCCGGCGGCGGACCAGCCGAGCCAGCCGGTGTACGCGACGACGTCGCCGGGCTGCGCGCCGCCCCGGGTCACCGGGTCGTGGTTGCGCAGGTCGCCGAGGGCGGTGATGGCGACCGTGATCGTGTCGCCGCGCACCACGTCGCCGCCGACCACGGCCGCGCCGGCGACCTGGCACTCGTCCCGCAGCCCGTCCATCAGCTCGGTCGGCCAGGTGACCGGGAGTTCGGCCGGGACGACCAGGCCGAGGAGGAGCGCGGTGGGGACGGCGCCCATGGCGGCGATGTCGGCCAGATTCTGCGCGGCGGCCTTGCGGCCCACGTCGTACGCCGTCGACCAGTCGCGGCGGAAGTGACGTCCTTCGAGGAGGACGTCCGTACTGGCCACCACGCGCCGGTCGGGCGCGGAGACGACCGCGGCGTCGTCGCCGGGTCCGATCCGTACCGCCGGGGTGGAGGTGAGCCGGGAGGTGAGCTCCCTGATGAGCCCGAACTCCCCCAGCTCTCCTACTGTGCCCTTCACCGCGTCTCACCTCGTGTTGTCGTGCGGTACCGTCGATGAGGAACCGTCTGGAACGTCAACTGCTGTCGTACCCAAGCCACCCTGCGGGCGCCTCGGGACGCGCAGGTCTCCCCGCGGCCCGCGGCGACGCGGTACCGTGGCGTCTCTTTCTCCCACAAGATCCTCGTGGCCGCCCTGGAGGTTCCGTGGTACAGGCGTACATCCTCATCCAGACCGAGGTGGGCAAGGCGTCGACCGTCGCCGAGACCATCTCCAAGATCCCGGGAGTCATCCAGGCGGAAGACGTGACGGGTCCTTACGACGTCATCGTCCGCGCCCAAGCCGACACGGTCGACGAACTGGGCCGCATGGTGGTCGCCAAGGTCCAGCAAGTGGACGGCATCACGCGGACCCTCACCTGCCCGGTCGTGCATCTGTAGCCCCCGTCTACCCTTGGCCGGTGAAGTCTTCCCACCGGCCCTTCGGCCTGCCCGTCGCGGCCGCTTCCCTCCTGGTGCTGCTCACCGCCGCGGGCTGTTCCTCCACGGACGCCGGGGCCTCGGTCCCGGTTCCCAGCCCGCCGGCCGCGGAAGCCGCCCTCTGCCAGGCACTGGCGAAGGAGCTTCCCGACACCGTGGCGGGGCTGGACCGGAAGGACCCGGAGCCCGACTCCGACCTGACCGCCGGGTGGGGGGACGGGGCGATCGTACTGCGCTGCGGAGTCCCCCGGCCCGAAAAGATGAGCGATCCCCAGTCGCAGGGCCTCTCGGTGGGCGGTGTGCGCTGGATGCTGGAGCCGCGGGAGGGCGACGGACCCCGGTTCACCTCGGTGTACCGCGAGACGTACGTCGAGGTGAGTCTGGCCGAGCGGTACGCGCACGACGCAGGCCCGCTGGCGGATTTCGCCGCCCCCGTGAAGAAGGCCGTGCCGTGCGCGCTCGATCCGGAGTGCGACTGAGGCGGGACGACCACGACGGACGACCGCGACGGGACGAGGGCGACGGGGCGACCGCGGCGGAACGCGCCCAGGGGCGGCCTCGACGGCCGCCCCTCGCGCTCGTGCCCGGCGCCTGTCGTCAGCGCAGGCCCGTGGAGCGGGTCAGCGCGGCCTGGATCAGCCGGTCGACCAGCTCGGGGTAGCTGACGCCGCTCTCCTGCCACATCCGCGGGTACATCGAGATCGGGGTGAAGCCCGGCATGGTGTTGATCTCGTTGATCACGAACTCGCCTTCCTCGGTGAGGAAGAAGTCGGCGCGGACCAGGCCCTCGCAGGAGACGGCCTCGTAGGCGGCGACGGCGAGGCGCTGGACCTCGGCGGTGGCCTCGTCGCCGATCGGCGCGGGGACGATCCCGGAGGCCGAGTCGATGTACTTGGCCTCGAAGTCGTAGAAGTCGTGGTCGGTGACCGGCGGGATCTCGGCCGGCACGCTGGCGCGCGGACCGTCCTCGAACTCCAGGACGCCGCACTCGATCTCGCGGCCGCGCAGCAGCGACTCGACGAGGATCTTCGGGTCGTGGCGGCGGGCCTCCTCGATGGCCTCGTCCAGGCCGGAGAGGTCGTCGACCTTGGTGATCCCCATGGAGGAACCGCCGCGGGCCGGCTTCACGAAGAGCGGCCAGCCGTGGTCGGCGGCGAACTCGACGATCTTCTTGCGGGCGGCCGCGGGGTTCTGCTCCCACTCGCGCGGCCGGATGACCTCGTACGGGCCGACCGGCAGCCCGAAGGAGGTGAACACCCGCTTCATGTACTCCTTGTCCTGCCCGACGGCGGAGGCGAGCACGCCCGCGCCGACGTAGGGGACGCCGGAGAGCTCCAGGAGGCCCTGGAGGGTGCCGTCCTCGCCGTACGGGCCGTGCAGCATCGGGAAGACGACGTCGACCTCGCCGAGCGCCTTGGGCACGGAGCCGGGCTCGGTGTACACGACCTCGCGGTTGGCCGGGTCGACGGAGAGGACGACGCCGCCCGTCTCGGACTCGGTGAGGTCGGTGACGTTCGGCAGGGCGCGGTCGGCGATCGCCATCCGCTCCGGGGCGTCGGCGGTCAGCGCCCAGCGCCCGTCCGTGGTGATGCCGATGGGCAGCACGTCGTACTTGGTCCGGTCGATGGCCTTGAGGACGGCACCGGCCGTGACGACGGAGATGGCGTGCTCGGAGCTGCGTCCGCCGAAGACGACGGCCACGCGCGGCTTGCGGGGGCTCTGGGTGTTCTCGCTCATAACGCGTTGAGCGTACCTTGCGTGTTCGACGCGTTTAAGAGCCCTGGCCGCCGCGCGCGCGTCCGGCGTAGTACGCGTGCGGCGGTCCGTGGGCGGGGCCGACGGCGCAGGGCCGTCGGCCGCGGTGTCAGCGGCGCTCGGACTTGGCGCTGCGCGACATCAGCTCCTTGAGAGCGACGATCGGCGGCTTGCCCTCGTGGACGATCGAGACGACCGTCTCGGTGATCGGCATGTCGACGCCGTGGCGGCGGGCCAGATCGAGCACCGACTCGCAGGACTTGACGCCCTCGGCGGTCTGCTTGGTCGCCGCGATGGTCTCCTCCAGGGTCATGCCCCGGCCCAGGTTGGTGCCGAAGGTGTTGTTCCTGGAGAGCGGGGAGGAGCAGGTGGCGACCAGGTCGCCGAGGCCGGCGAGGCCGGCGAAGGTGAGCGGGTCGGCGCCCATGGCCAGGCCGAGCCGGGTGGTCTCGGCGAGACCGCGGGTGATGAGCGTGGCCTTGGAGTTGTCACCGAGTCCCATGCCGTTGGCGATGCCGACGGCGAGCCCGATGACGTTCTTCACCGCCCCGCCGAGCTCGCAGCCCACGACGTCGGTGCTGGTGTACGGGCGGAAGTACGGGGTCATGCAGGCGGTCTGGAGCCGCCGGGCGACCGATTCGTCGGCGCAGGCGGCGACGGCGCCGGCGGGCTGCCGGGCGGCGATCTCCTTGGCCAGGTTGGGGCCGGTCAGGACGGCGACGCGCTCGGCGGGCACGTCGGCGACCTCCATGATGACCTCGCTCATCCGCTCGGCGGTGCCGAGTTCGACGCCCTTCATCAGGGAGACGAGGACGGTGTCGGGGGCCAGCTTGGGGGCCCACTCGGCGAGGTTGGCGCGCAGGGTCTGCGAGGGCACGACCAGGACGGTGAAGTCGGCGTCGTGGGCGGCCTCGGCGGGGTCGGTGGTGGCCCGCACGGTGGCGGGGAGTTCGACGCCCGGGAGGTAGTCCGGGTTGGTACGGGTGGTGTTGATCGTCTCGGCGAGTTCGGCGCGGCGGCCCCACAGGGTCACGTCGCAGCCCGCGTCGGCGAGCACCATGCCGAAGGCCGTGCCCCAGGACCCGGTTCCGAATACGGCAGCCTTGGTCACTTCTTGCCTTCCCCCGCGGCCTTGCGCCGCTGCTCAAGACGGGCCTTGCGGTGGTCGTACGGCTCGGCCGGCGCCTTCTCGCCGCGGACGTCCTCGAGGAGCGCGGTGATCGAGGCCATGATGACCTCGGTCGCCTCGCGCAGCACCTCGGGCGTGGGCTCCTGGCCGTAGAAGCGGGAGAGGTCGACGGGCGGACCGGCCTGCACGATCAGCGTCTTGCGGGGGAACAGGCTGAGCTTGTTCTCCTTGGCGTACGGCGGCATCGCGAGGTTGGCGCCCCACTGGGCGACCGGGATGACCGGGGCCTTGGTGAGCAGCGCGACGCGGGCGGCGCCGGTCTTGCCCGCCATCGGCCACATCTCGGGGTCGCGGGTGAGGGTGCCCTCGGGGTAGAAGGCGACGCACTCGCCGCGCTCGATGGCGTCGACGGCGGCCCGGAAGGCGTCCAGGGCGTTGGTCGTCTCGCGGTAGACGGGGATCTGTCCGGTGCCGCGCAGCATGGTGCCGACGAACGAGCCCTTGAAGAGGCCGGCCTTGGCGAGAAAGCGCGGGACGCGTCCGGTGTTGTACTGGTAATGCGCGTAGGACAGCGGGTCCAGATACGAGTTGTGATTGACGGCGGTGATGAATCCGCCGTCGGCCGGAATGTGTTCCGTTCCGCGCCAGTCCCGCTTGAACAGAACCACCAGGGGGGGTTTGGCGATGACCGCCGCCAGGCGGTACCAGAAGCCGATTCTGCGGCGGGACACTCGTGCACCTTCCTGTGGGACTGGCGTGCAGGGGGTCAAGTCTCGCCCCATGCTCCTGGTCTGTCGAGGACACGGTACGCCCCGGCCCGGCGGCGCCGTCGGGCAGCGGGCGTTTCGTTCCGCCGGACGCGGGGGCACGGTGTCGGGTCACAATGGGCCGCGATGAACATCGATCCGGACGACGGCTGGTCCCTGGTCGTGCCCCTGAAGCCCCTTGCGCGGGCGAAGAGCAGGCTCGCCGCGGCCGCGGGGGCGCTGTTGCGGCCGCGGCTCGCGCTGGCGTTCGCGCAGGACACGGTGGCGGCGGCGCTGGAGTGCGGGCGGGTGCGGGATGTGGTGGTCGTCACGGACGATCAGTCGGCCGCGGCGGCGCTCGCGGCGCTCGGGGCGCGGATCGTGCCCGACTCCCCCGCGGCCGGGCTCAACGCGGCGCTGGCGCACGGGGCCCGGACGGTGCGGGAGGCCCGGCCGCACGCGCGCGTGGCGGCGCTCAACGCGGACCTCCCGGCGCTGCGGCCCGCCGAGCTCGCCCGGGTCCTCGAAGCCGCCGGGGAATTCCCCCGGACATTTCTCGCGGATGCCGCCGAAATAGGTACGACATTCCTCTCGGCGGGGCCGGGGGTGGAATTGGCACCTGCATTCGGGGGTGCTTCACGCTGCCGCCATTTGTCGTCGGGCGCGGTGGAAATACGACTGGCGGGGGTGGATTCCGTACGCCGGGACGTGGACACCGGCGAGGATCTGGCGGCGGCGCTCGCGCTGGGCGTCGGGCCGCGCACGGCCGCCCGTTGGGACGGGACGGCCGCTGATCGCGCGGCCGGATAGGCTGCGGGCCATGCAGGCGACCGCGTACACGTACGATCCCGAGACCCGCAGCGGCAGTGTGCTGCTCGACGACGGCACCCCGGTGGAGTTCGGGGCCGAGGCCTTCGACGCGGGCGGGCTGCTGCTGCTGCGTCCGGGGCAGCGGGTGCGGATCGAGACGGAGCCGGGCACCGCCGGTGCGGGGCTCCGGATCACGCTGGTCACGCTGCAGACGCTCTGAACGGGACGCCTCCGCGGCCGAACTGACCGATCTCTCCGGCCCGACTGGGCCGAACAGGGTGCGGATGCGCCGCGGGCCGGCCTCCCCGAGGGGAGCCCGGCCCGGCGTGTGAGTGGCTCCAGGTCCGTGTGCCGCTTACCTCTACTTCTTGGCGGCGGCCTTCTTGGCGGTGGTCTTGCGCGCCGTCGTCTTCTTGGCGGGCGCCTTCTTCGCCGTGGCCTTCTTCGCCGGCGCGGTCTTCTTGGCGACGGTCTTCTTGGCCGCGGCCGTCGTCTTCTTCGCCGGGGCCGCCTTCTTGGCCGCCGCCGTGGTCTTCTTCGCCGCGGCGGTGGTCTTCTTCACGGCGGTCTTCTTGGCGGCGGTGGTCTTCTTGACCGCGGCCTTCTTCGCCGGCGTGGCCTTCTTGGCCGCCGCCTTCTTGGCGGTCGTGGCCTTCTTGGCCGCGGCCTTCTTCACGGTCGCGGAAGCGCCACCCGTGAGGCTGCCCTTGGGCGCCTTCTTGACGGCGACCTCGCCGCCCTTGGGGAGCTTCTTCGAGCCGCTGACCAGGTCCTTGAAGCCCTGCCCCGCACGGAAGCGCGGCACCGAGGTCTTCTTGACCCGGACGCGCTCACCCGTCTGCGGGTTGCGGGCGTACCGGGCGGGGCGGTCGACCTTCTCGAACGAGCCGAAGCCGGTGACCGAGACCCGGTCCCCGCCGACCACGGCACGCACGATCGCGTCCAGCACCGCGTCGACGGCGTCCGCGGCCTGCTGACGGCCGCCGAGCTTGTCGGCAATCGCTTCTACGAGCTGCGCCTTGTTCACGTCTTCCCCTTCGGAGACATTGCCAGAACGAAAGTGTTCAAGCTTTTTCGCACGTTAGGCATGTATATACCGCAAATCAAACACGAAACGGGCTAATCACCCTAGTGCCGCAACGCAGAAGTGCCGTCGCGGAGTTCCTGGTGTCAGTCGTCTTCAGGGAATCGGCCCTCGTCGAGGTCCTTCATCAACCGGTCCAGACGCGTTGCCGCGTCCGCTAGATCGTGCTTCGCCGCTGCCGTGACGACCAGCAGCTTCCGGGACAGCGCCATCCTTACGCCCTCCGGGACTTGCAGTTCGCGCACCCTTGTGTGCGCTTCCTTCAATCGGGCGGCGACTGCCTCGTAGAGCTCGAGTTGGCTGTCGCGTTCCATGCACCGATTGTGCCATCTAGGGCGAGTTGTCGCCCGACGGGGTCTCAACAAGCGACTGCGCCCCCCACCGGAGGGTGGGGGGCGCAGTCGTGGAAAAGCGCTGCTCAGACCGTAATTGTACGGGGCTTGTAGGCCGGCCTGGCCGCCTCGTAGGCGGCGATGTCGGCTTCGTTCTGAAGGGTGAGGCTGATGTCGTCCAGGCCGTTCAGGAGCCGCCAGCGGGCGTTCTCGTCGAGCTCGAAGTCGGCGTCGATCCCGGCGGCGAGCACCTTCCGGCGCTCCAAGTCAACAGTGATTTCGGCCGTCGGGTCGGCCTCGGTCAGCTCCCAGAGGGCGTCCACGGTCGGCTGGTCGAGGACGACGGTCAGCAGACCGTTCTTCAGCGAGTTGCCGCGGAAGATGTCGGCGAACCGGGAGGAGATGACGGTCTTGAAGCCGTAGTTCTGGAGGGCCCAGACGGCGTGCTCGCGGGAGGAGCCCGTACCGAAGTCGGGACCGGCGACCAGGACCGTGGCACCCTGCCGCTCGGGGCGGTTGAGCACGAACTCGGAGTCCTTGCGCCAGGCCTCGAAGAGCCCGTCCTCGAAGCCGTCGCGGGTGACCTTCTTCAGCCAGTGCGCGGGGATGATCTGGTCGGTGTCGACGTTGCTGCGGCGCAGCGGGACGGCCCGGCCGGTGTGCGTGGTGAAAGCTTCCATGGTTCCTCAGACCCCCGCGGGCGTAGCGACGTCGGACAGATCGGCCGGGGAGGCCAGATGGCCCAGTACGGCGGTGGCGGCGGCGACCTGGGGCGAGACCAGGTGGGTCCGGCCGCCCTTGCCCTGCCGGCCCTCGAAGTTGCGGTTGGAGGTGGACGCGGAGCGCTCACCGGGCGCGAGTTGGTCGGGGTTCATGCCCAGGCACATCGAGCAGCCCGCGTGGCGCCATTCGGCGCCGGACTCCTTGAAGACCTTGTCCAGGCCCTCCTCCACGGCCTGCAGGGCGACCCGGACCGAGCCGGGGACGACCAGCATCCGCACCCCGTCGGCGACCTTGCGGCCCTCCAGCAGGGCGGCGGCGTTGCGCAGGTCCTCGATGCGGCCGTTGGTGCAGGAGCCTACGAAGACGGTGTCGACCTTGATGTCCCGCAGCGGCTGCCCGGCGGTCAACCCCATGTACTCCAGGGCCTTTTCGGCGGCCAAGCGCTCCGAAGCGTCTTCGTACGAAGCCGGGTCGGGGACGTTCGCCGAAAGCGGCGCGCCCTGGCCGGGGTTGGTGCCCCAGGTCACGAACGGCGCCAGGGAGGCGGCGTCGATGACGACCTCGGCGTCGAAGACGGCGTCCTCGTCGGACTTCAGGGTCTTCCAGTACGCGACGGCGGCGTCCCAGTCCTCGCCCTCGGGGGCGTGGGCGCGGCCCTTCAGGTACGCGAAGGTGGTCTCGTCGGGGGCGATCATGCCCGCGCGGGCACCGGCCTCGATCGACATGTTGCAGATGGTCATCCGGGCCTCCATCGAGAGGTTCTCGATGGCGGAGCCGCGGTACTCCAGGATGTAGCCCTGGCCGCCGCCGGTGCCGATCTTGGCGATGATCGCCAGGATCAGGTCCTTGGCGGTGACGTCCGCCGGCAGGTCGCCGTCGACCGTGATGGCCATGGTCTTGGGGCGGGCCAGCGGCAGCGTCTGGGTGGCGAGCACGTGCTCGACCTGGCTGGTGCCGATGCCGAACGCCAGCGCGCCGAAGGCGCCGTGCGTGGAGGTGTGCGAGTCGCCGCAGACCACGGTGGTGCCGGGCTGGGTCAGGCCCAGCTGCGGTCCCACGACGTGGACGACGCCCTGCTCGACGTCGCCCAGCGGATGCAGGCGGACGCCGAACTCGGCACAGTTCTTGCGCAGGGTCTCCAACTGCGCGCGGGAGACCGGGTCGGCGATCGGCTTGTCGATGTCGAGGGTCGGGGTGTTGTGGTCCTCGGTCGCGATGGTGAGGTCGAGGCGCCGTACCTGCCGGCCGTTCTGACGCAGACCGTCGAACGCCTGGGGGCTGGTCACCTCGTGCAGCAGGTGAAGATCGATGAAGAGGAGGTCGGGCTCGCCCTCGGCGCGCCGGACGACGTGGTCGTCCCAGACCTTCTCCGCGAGTGTCCTACCCATCGCTTTCCCTCCGGCCGACGTGATCGCCGGCACAACTAGAGACCCGTTTCGCGAGCCGTTGTGCGGCCGCCCCACCAGAGTGACAAGTTCCCAGGAAAATTGAACTTGCGTTTCACAGAGTGAGACGTGAATATCGTTGCATGGACAACTCTAGCGGCGTGGGTGTTCTCGACAAGGCAGCCCTTGTCCTGAGCGCCCTGGAGTCCGGTCCGGCCACCCTCGCAGGTCTGGTCGCGGCGACGGGACTCGCACGACCCACGGCACATCGCCTCGCCGTGGCACTGGAACACCACCGGATGGTGGCGCGCGACATGCAGGGCCGGTTCATCCTCGGACCGCGCCTGGCGGAGCTCGCCGCCGCGGCCGGTGAGGACCGCCTGCTCGCCACGGCGGGCCCGGTACTGACGCATCTGCGCGACGTCACCGGCGAGAGCGCGCAGCTCTACCGGCGGCAGGGCGACATGCGCATCTGTGTCGCGGCCGCCGAGCGCCTGTCCGGCCTTCGGGACACCGTCCCGGTCGGTTCGACGCTGACGATGAAGGCCGGCTCCTCGGCGCAGATCCTGATGGCCTGGGAGGAGCCCGAGCGGCTGCACCGCGGCCTGCAGGGCGCCCGCTTCACGGCGACGGCCCTCTCGGGCGTACGGCGCCGCGGCTGGGCCCAGTCGATCGGCGAGCGCGAGCCGGGCGTGGCGTCCGTCTCCGCGCCCGTACGCGGCCCGTCGAACCGCGTGGTGGCCGCCGTGTCGGTCTCCGGTCCGATCGAGCGCCTGACGCGCCACCCGGGGCGTATGCACGCCCAGGCGGTCATCGACGCCGCCGCCCGCCTCTCCGAGGCGCTCCGCCGCAACGGCTGACGCGCTTCCTGTCCCTCCTGCCCGTACGTACATCCCGGCCCACCGCTTCAACGCCGCAGCGGTGGGCCGGAGTTGTGTGCGCGGGACGGAACAGCGAAGAAGCCCTCCCCCGAAGGGAAGGGCTTCTTCGTTCTGTACCCCCGACCGGATTCGAACCGGCGCTACCGCCTTGAGAGGGCGGCGTGCTAGGCCGCTACACAACGGGGGCCTTGCGGATCAGATCCGCGGGTGCAGATGAGCTCTGCGAGCTGGCCTACCAGGACTCGAACCTAGAATGACGGTACCAGAAACCGTAGTGTTGCCAATTACACCATAGGCCATGGTGGTTTAGACCAGTACCCCCGACCGGATTCGAACCGGCGCTACCGCCTTGAGAGGGCGGCGTGCTAGGCCGCTACACAACGGGGGCCCTAGCGATCCTGCATCGGGTTCACCGGGTGCGACCCAGGTGATCCCGCGGGAAGGATCTGTACCCCCGACCGGATTCGAACCGGCGCTACTGCCGTGAGAGGGCAGCGTGCTAGGCCGCTACACAACGGGGGCTTTGCGGATGAGATCCGCGTACGGTGCAGATGAGCTCTGCGAGCTGGCCTACCAGGACTCGAACCTAGACTAACTGAACCAGAATCAGTCGTGCTGCCAATTACACCATAGGCCACCAAAACGCGACCCCCGGCGACGGGGATCTTGTTCGGGTTGTGCTCCGGTGGGTTTCTGCCTTTCGGCTTGCTCCCCTCGGCGCAGGAAGAACATTACCTGAAGGTGTCCGGCGCTCCAAAACGGGTATCCCCGCGCAGCAGTCCGGGGAGCTGGGCGAGGCCGGTGATGCGGGTCAGCTCGGGGCGTCCGCCGGTGTCTGCCCGGTCGAGCCAGATGCCCCGGAGCCCCGCGCCGTCCGCCCCCGAGGCGTCGATGTCCGGCTGGTCGCCGACGTACGCCACCTCGGCCGGGTCCAGGCCGAGGGCGTCGCAGGCCGCGTGGAAGGCCTCGGCGGCGGGCTTGGCCACCCCGAGCTCCGCGGCGCAGACGACGGCCTCGAAGCGGTCCCGTACGCCGAGCACGCGCAGCTTGCGGTCCTGGTTGTGGATCGAGGAGTTCGACAGGACCGCGTGACGGTAGTCACCCGCGAGCACATCGAGCACGGGCAGCGCGTCGGGGAAGAGCTCCCAGGCCGCCTCGTAGTGCGCGACGTACCGGGCGAACCAGGCGTCTGCCTCGGGGGCGGTCAGGCCGGGCGCCGCGAGGAACTCCCGCACGCGCTCGCGCCGCTGGTCCTGGAAGTCCACCCCGCCGGCCTCGAAGCGCCGCCAGTGGACGACCGTGAGCTCCTGCCAACGACGGAGGGCCTGGTCGACGGAGTCGAATCCGTCCACCAGGCCCTCGGCCGTGAGGTGGTCGCGCATGCCGGCCAGGTCCGCGCGTGAGTAGTCGAAGAGGGTGTCGTCGATGTCCCAGAGGACCGCGCGGATGGCCATGTGACCGAATCTACTCGCGAACGTTCACCAGCGGACCACGTCCATCGAGTGCCGGCCGATCCACTCGGCGAAGGTCAGGGGCCGGTCCTCCAGGGTCAGCGGCAGGATCAGGTCGCAGGTGGCGCGACCGTCGAACCACATCGTCCCCCGGTACGGACCGGTGACGACGAGCAGCGTGGAGAAACCGCAGCCGTGCTCCGCGATGTACACGGCGCCCGACGTCTTGTGGTCCTGCAGGACCCCGTACTCGTCGTCCCAGGCCTTCCAGGCCGCCTGGTGACGCGCGACGTCGGGGAAGTCCTCCTCCCGCGGCTCACGGTCGTCCAGCTCGTTCTCGCGCTCCACATAGGAGTCCGGGTGGGGGAAGGGCGTGGCCAGGAGGTGGAGATCGGTACTGGTGTCGCCCTCCCAGCCCCAGCCGGCCGCCGAGCGGTGGAGGCGGTTCGGCTGACCGCCCGCGCTGTGGAACAGGAGGTGGTGCCGGTACTCCTCCGGGAACGTGATCCCCAGCTGATCCTCGGCGTCGCGGACCTCGGCCTCGGACAGCGGCGGCGGGGCGTCCGGGGACCCGGACCGCTGCCACCTGGGACAGCACCTCGCCTTGGCCCGGTCCGACCTGACCAGGCGCTTCGAGATCTCCAGCCAGTTGATCGTCATGAGCAGGAGCGTAGGCGCGGAGGAGGGCGGAGGAACGCCGGAGGGGCGACGACCGTCCTGGTCGTCGCCCCTCCGTCCACGTGCGCGAGAGCGCTACGCGGCGAGCTTCGCGAGCGCCGCGTCGATGCGGGTCAGGGTCTTCTCCTTGCCCAGGATCTCCAGGGACTCGAAGAGCGGCAGGCCGACCGTGCGGCCGGTGACCGCGACGCGGACCGGGGCCTGGGCCTTGCCGAGCTTCAGGCCGTGCTCCTCGCCGGCGGCCAGGACGGCGTTCTTGAGCGACTCGGGGTCGTTCCAGTCGGCCGACTCCAGCTTGGCGCGGGCGGTGGTCAGCAGGGCCGTCGGCTCGCCCTTCATGGCCTTGTCCCACGAGGGCTGGTCGAAGACCGGCTCGGGCAGGAAGAGGAAGTCCACGTTGGCCGTGATGTCCGAGAGGACCGTGAGGCGGGTCTGGGCGTGCGGGGCGATCCGGTTCCAGGCCTCCGCGTCGAAGTCCTCCGGGGCCCAGTTGGCGTGCGGGGCCTGGAGCCAGGGCTCGCAGGCCTCGGCGAAGGCCTTCACGTCCAGCATGCGGATGTGGTCGGCGTTGATCGACTCGGCCTTCTTCAGGTCGAAGCGCGCCGGGTTCGCGTTGACGTCCGCGATGTCGAACTTCCCGACCATCTGCTCGATGGTGAAGATGTCCTGGTCCGCCGAGAACGACCAGCCCAGGAGGGAGAGGTAGTTCAGGAGGCCCTCGCGCAGGAAGCCGCGCTCCCGGTAGAGGTTGAGGGAGGCCTGCGGGTCGCGCTTGGAGAGCTTCTTGTTGCCCTCGCCCATCACGTACGGCAGGTGGCCGAAGGAGGGGATCTCCTTGGCGACGCCCAGCTCGATCAGCGCCTTGTAGAGCGCGATCTGGCGCGGGGTGGAGGAGAGCAGGTCCTCGCCGCGCAGGACGTGGGTGATCTCCATCAGGGCGTCGTCGACCGGGTTGACCAGGGTGTACAGCGGGGCGCCGTTGGCGCGCACGATGCCGTAGTCCGGGACGTTGTCCGGGGTGAAGGTGAGCTCGCCGCGTACCAGGTCGGTGAAGGTGATCGGCTCGTCGGGCATCCGGAAGCGGACGATCGACTCGCGGCCCTCGGCGCGGTAGCGCTCGATGCGCTCGGCGCTCAGGTTCCGGCAGGTGCCGTCGTAGCCGGAGGGCTTGCCGGCCAGGCGGGCGGCGTCACGGCGGGCTTCCAGCTCCACGGCGGTGCAGAAGCAGTGGTAGGCGTACCCGCCGGCGAGCAGCTTCTCGGCGACGTCCCGGTAGATGTCCATCCGCTGCGACTGGCGGTACGGCGCGTGGGGGCCGCCGATCTCCGGGCCCTCGTCCCAGTCGAGACCGAGCCAGCGCATCGAGTCGAGCAGCTGCTGGTACGACTCCTCGGAGTCGCGGGCCGCGTCGGTGTCCTCGATGCGGAAGACCATGGTGCCCTGGTTGTGCCGGGCGAAGGCCCAGTTGAACAGGGCGGTGCGGACCAGGCCCACGTGGGGGTTGCCGGTCGGGGAGGGACAGAAACGTACGCGGATCGCGTTAGCCACGCTTGATCACCTTGTTGGTGAGAGTGCCGATGCCTTCGATGGTGACGGCGACCTCGTCGCCGACGTTGAGGGGGCCGACCCCGGCGGGGGTGCCGGTGAGGATGACGTCGCCCGGGAGCAGCGTCATGGCCTCGGTGATGTGGACGACCAGATCCTCGATGGAGCGGACCATGTCGCTCGTACGACCCAGCTGGCGCTGTTCGCCGTTGACCGTGGCCTGGATGGTGAGGTCGCTCGGGTCGAGCTCCGTCTCCACCCAGGGGCCGAGCGGGCAGCTGGTGTCGAAGCCCTTGGCCCGGGCCCACTGCTTCTCGCGCTGCTGTGCGTCGCGCGCGGTGACGTCGTTGGCGCAGGTGTAGCCGAAGACGACGTCCTTGACCCGCTCGCGCGGCACCTCACGGCACATGCGGCCGATGACGACGGCCAGCTCGGCCTCGTGGTGCAGCTCGTTCGAGAAGGAGGGGTACTCGATGGCGTCGCCGGATCCGATGACGGACGTGGTCGGCTTGAAGAAGGCGACGGGTACGTCGGGGACCTCGTTGCCGAGTTCGGCGGCGTGCTCCGCGTAGTTGCGGCCGATGGCCACGACCTTGTTGGGGAGCACGGGCGGCAGGAGCCGTACCTTGCTGAGCGGGACCTTGGTGCCGCTCAGCTCGAAGTCGGTGTACGGGATGCCCTTGATGATGTCGAGGACGAGGCCGCCGGACTCGACGGTTCCCTCGCCCTCGACGGCGCCGAAGGCGACATTGCCGTCGATGGAGAATCTGGCGATGCGCACGAGTGCTGTCGCCCCTCACTTGGTACTGGCTGGAGTCTGACGCTCCAGGCTAACGCGGCAAGGGGCGGCCGCCCGCGTATTACTGTGCGGGCTGAGCGGCCTCGGGGGCGGTCATGAGGACCGTGCGGCGGGGGTTGGCCGTCTGCGTCGGAAGATCGAGCGCGTGCTCCGGCTGCGCGCCGCGGCCGAGCTGCTCGGCGTCCTCGAGGTGGGTGAGGGTGGTGCGGCGGGGGTTGGCCGTGGAGCGGAGCAGCATCGTCGTCTTCATCGGGCGCCTTTACAGAGCGGTTGGTTTGTAAAGCGTCAGGCTAAACGCCTCATTCCCTTCGAATACATGGAGGAGACATCCACCCGGGTGTGAGTTTGCTCACCAATCCGGTGACAAACCAGGCATTACGGACCGTCATCCGGGGTCACGGAAACGGACAATGCACCACTGAATGCTCCATTCCGCTCCTGATCATGGCGACTGGGACACCAGCACTGCATGACTCTTTGGAGCTAATACGTCCGATTCCTCCGTGATCATCTTCTACATGGGGTGACATGGTGTGCACGAATTGTCATGCGACCCGTGCCCTGACACGCGGCCCTTGTTGGAGATCCGGCACTGTGCTGGAATTCCACGCACCGCCGCGGTTTGGAGCCGGCGCGCAGGGGGCGCAACGCAGCGCCGGGTGAGCGGCGGGAAAGGGGGAGTTGCGCCGGTCATCGACGACCACCACGGGGGCGCATTCGCGCCCCGAGACGCCGACACCGTCCACTCCGTTCACGCGGAAGGACGCCTGGTCCAGAGGTTGCGACGCTAGTGCAGGGACGATTCAAGAGGGACAGCGCTGCTGCCGAGCAGGAGCCCCGCGCCGGAACCGACCGCGCCCAGAACCCGGGCCAGGGTCCGGCCGGCGAGGGGGGTGACGGCGCCGCGCGCAGCGGCGCCGCGAACGCCTCCTCCGAGTCCAACGCCTCGGCCGCCAAGAAGCCCCGGGCCGAGAACGAGGTCGGGCCTCGAATAGCCCTGCGCAACTGGCGCATCTCGACGCGCCTCGTGGCACTGCTGACCCTCCCCGTGGTCGCGGCCACCAGCCTCGGCGGCATCCGCATCAGCGAGTCGCTCCAGGACATGGAGCAGCTCGACCACATGCAGCTGCTCACCAAGCTCACCGAAGAGGCGACCGACCTCGCCAAGGCCCTCCAGGCCGAGCGCGACCTGTCCGCCGGTCCGCTCTCCAACGGCAAGTCGGCCAACGACTACCAGGTCGCCAACCCGCGCAAGAACACCGACCGGGCCCAGAAGGCGTTCATGGACGCCACCGCGGAGATCCCGGCCACCGAGGGCGACGAGGCGCTGCAGAGCATCCGCCAGAACGTCTCCCAGATCGCCTCCCAGGTCGTCCAGATCGGCGGCATCCGGCAGGAGGCGTACAAGAGCGGCGTCGCCAAGTCGGTGACGGTCGAGGCGTACAGCCGACTCATCCGCTCGCTGCTCAGCCTCTCCCAGGACATGGCGCAGGCGACCAGCAACCCCGAGATGATCAAGCGGACCCGTGCCCTCGCGGCCTTCTCGTCCGCCAAGGAGTACGCCTCCGTCCAGCAGGCGATCATCGCCTCCGCGCTCCCGTCGAGCGACAGCCGGAAGGGCAACCTGGAGCAGGGTGACCGTCTCTACGGTTACGCCGCCCAGCAGGGCGAGAAGGTCGAACTCAAGCAGTTCCAGACCATCTACGAGTCCGCCGGCGGCGACGCCGACCAGCTCACCAGCTCGCTGACCACCGGCAACCCGTCCATCGACGCCGCCGACAAGTACGCGGACCGCGTGCTGTCCATCGACTCCGGCATGGCCGGCCGCGCCCCCCGCGGTCACCTGAACTTCACCGACGAGTACGGCACCAAGATCCAGGCCATGACCGTCATCGAGGCCGACCTCCTCGACAAGATGGAGACCAAGGCCCGTGAACTGCGCGCCGAGTCGCAGCGCGAAGCGATCATCAACGGTGCGCTGATCCTGCTCGTCCTCGGTGTCTCCCTCGTCGGCGCCTTCGTCGTGGCCCGGTCCATGATCCGCTCGCTGCGCCGGCTCCAGGACACCGCCACCAAGGTCGCCCAGGACCGGCTGCCCGAGCTCGTCAAGCAGCTCTCCGAGTCGGACCCGCAGGACGTCGACACCTCCGTCGAGTCCGTCGGTGTGCACTCCCGGGACGAGATCGGCCAGGTGGCCGCGGCCTTCGACGACGTGCACCGCGAGGCGGTCCGCCTCGCCGCCGAGCAGGCCCTTCTGCGGGGCAACGTCAACGCGATGTTCACCAACCTCTCGCGCCGCTCCCAGGGCCTCATCCAGCGTCAGCTCTCGCTCATCTCCGAGCTGGAGTCCCGCGAGGCCGACCCGGACCAGCTCTCCTCGCTCTTCAAGCTCGACCACCTCGCGACCCGCATGCGCCGTAACGGCGAGAACCTCCTCGTCCTCGCCGGTGAGGAGCCGGGCCGCCGGTGGACCCGCCCGGTCCCGCTGGTCGACGTGCTCCGTGCCGCCGCCTCCGAGGTGGAGCAGTACGAGCGCATCGAACTGGCCGCCGTGCCCGCGACCGAGGTCGCCGGCCGCGTGGTCAACGACCTCGTGCACCTCCTGGCCGAGCTGCTCGAGAACGCCACGTCGTTCTCCTCGCCGCAGACCAAGGTCCGGGTCACCGGTCACGCGCTGCCCGACGGCCGCGTGCTCGTCGAGATCCACGACACCGGCATCGGCCTCTCCCCCGAGGACCTCGCCGCGATCAACGAGCGGCTCGCCTCGCCGCCCACCGTGGACGTCTCCGTCTCCCGCCGCATGGGTCTCTTCGTGGTCGGCCGCCTGTCCCTGCGACACGGCATCCGTATCCAGCTCCGCCCGTCGGACTCCGGCGGCACCACCGCGCTCGTCATGCTCCCGGTCGACGTCGCCCACGGCGGCAAGAAGCCCGTGCCCAAGGCGGGCCCGGGTGGCCAGGGCGCCATGGGACAGGCTCCGTCCGCTCCCGGCGGCCGGCTGGCCGGTGGCCCCGGCGCGGCCGGCGGCGCCGGTGCCGGTGCCCGCCCGGGTCTCGGCGGCGCTCCGAACGGTTCGGCCGCGGGCCGGCTCGCCGCCGGTGCGGGTGCCGCCCGTGGTCAGGTCGGCGCGGGCAGCGGTCCGCGTGCGGCGCTGCCCGGCAGGGACGGCGCTCCGCGGCAGAACGGTCCGCAGGACCGGCCGCAGGGCCAGGCCCCGCAGCAGCAGCCCCAGAACGCGCAGAGCGCCCAGACCGCTCAGATGCCGCAGGTCCCCGCGGACCCGCAGCAGCAGCGGCCGGGTCTCGGTGCCGGCGGTTTCGGCGGCGCGCAGAGCGCCATCCCGTCCCGTACGGACGTCTGGGGCGGCCAGGGCAACCAGAGCCAGGGCAACAACGGCCAGGGCCGGCAGAACCAGGGCCAGCAGGGTCCGGGCAACCAGGCCCCGCAGGGCGGTTTCCCGCGTGCCGAGCTGCCCGGTGGCAACCCGCAGCAGCAGCGTCAGCAGTCCACGAGCTGGGGCAACGACCAGGCGCAGCCGGTCCGCCGCCCGCAGCAGGACATGACGCCGCTGGACGCCCCGCGCGGCCACGAGGAGCCGGAGACCACGGGCCAGTTCGCCCGTCCCGCGGCCCCTCAGGGCCCGGGCTCCACGGGTCAGTTCCCGCGCCCCGACTTCGGTCAGCAGCAGGCCCCGCAGGCGTACCAGCCCGGACCGCAGGACCCGGCGTCCACCGCCCAGTTCGCGCGCCCGGACTTCGGTCAGCAGCAGGCGCCCCAGCAGCAGGCTCCGCAGGGGTACCAGCAGCAGGCCCCGCGTCAGCGCGGCGGCAACGACTACGGCGCGCCGCGCCCGGCCGGGAACCTGCCCCAGCAGCCGCAGCAGCCCCAGCTCCAGCAGCCCCGTCAGCCCGAGGCGCTGCCGCCGGCCGGTAACTCGGCCGAGGCGCGGACCCCGCTGTACGACACGCTGGAGACCAACTGGTTCAACCAGAGCCAGGGTCAGGGCGGCCACGGTCAGCAGCCTCCGCAGGCTCCGGCCGCGCCGCAGCAGCCCCAGCAGTCCGCTCCCCCGCGTCGCCCCGCCCCGCAGCAGCAGGGTGGCGGCACCGGTGGTGGCCAGCAGCAGCCGGCCGGGCCCGCCTCCTGGCGGACCTCGCCCAACGACGAGCTGGTGCGCCAGGCCGAGCGGGTCCGTAAGCCGGCGGCCGGGGGGATCACCACCTCCGGGCTGCCCAAGCGCGTTCCGCGCGCCAACCTCGTACCCGGGACCGCACAGGAGCAGGCCCACACGGCCGGCCCCCAGGTCTCGCGTGCACCCGATGACGTCCGCGGCCGGCTCACCAATCTGCGCCGCGGCATCCAGCAGGGCCGCCAGGCGGGCAACTCCACCACGGGCACCTTCCACACCGGCCCCACCCACCAGCAGGAGCGTTAGTTGAGCGCGATGAGCCAGGCGGCGCAGAATCTGAACTGGTTGATCACCAATTTCGTGGACAACACCCCCGGGGTGTCCCACACGGTGGTGGTCTCCGCCGACGGTCTGCTCCTTGCCATGTCCGAAGGATTCCCCCGCGACCGCGCCGACCAGCTGGCGGCGGTCGCGTCCGGACTGACCTCGCTGACCGCGGGAGCGTCCCGGATCTTCGAGGGCGGACCCGTGGCGCAGACGGTCGTGGAGATGGAGCGCGGCTTCCTCTTCCTGATGTCCGTCTCCGACGGGTCCTCGCTGGCCGTGCTCGCGCACCCGGAGTGCGACATCGGCCTGGTGGGCTACGAGATGACGCTGCTGGTCGACCGGGCCGGCAGTGTCCTCACCCCGGATCTCCGTGCGGAGCTCCAGGGCAGCCTGCTGCACTAGCCCCGCACCGTTGCACGTAGCGACAGAGCGGTACGCCCCTCCGTACCGCTCTGGGCACCAGAAACCGTCCGGCCGCCCCATCCGGCCCCCCACCGGCCCCATCAGACGGCATGACCTCGTGCCGTCACGCCCGGAGGATTCATGACCCCGCCCCCCGCCTCTCACGATCCGTACGGCGCCTCCCTCGACGAGTCGTACGGACATGAGGGCGACCAGCCGCTGGTCCGGCCCTACGCCATGACCGGCGGCCGGACCCGGCCGAGGTACCAACTCGCCATAGAGGCCTTGGTCAGCACCACGGCCGACCCGGCGCATCTCGCCACCCTGCTTCCCGAGCACCAGCGCATCTGCCACCTGTGCCGTGAGGTCAAGTCGGTGGCCGAGGTGTCGGCGCTTCTGTCGATGCCGCTCGGTGTGGCCCGGATCCTCGTCGCCGACCTGGCGGAGGCGGGCATGGTGGCGATCCACCAGCCGGGTAACGGAGAGGCCGGCGGCACGCCGGACGTGACACTGCTCGAAAGGGTGCTCAGTGGACTTCGCAAGCTCTAGCGGCGGTGCCGCCCGTTCTACCACCAGCGCGAAGATCGTGGTGGCGGGTGGCTTCGGCGTGGGCAAGACCACGTTCGTCGGCGCCGTCTCGGAGATCAACCCGCTGCGTACCGAGGCCGTGATGACCTCGGCCTCGGCCGGGATCGACGACCTGACGCACACCGGCGACAAGACCACCACGACGGTGGCGATGGACTTCGGCCGTATCACCCTGGACCAGGACCTGATCCTGTACCTCTTCGGTACGCCGGGCCAGGACCGCTTCTGGTTCATGTGGGACGACCTGGTCCGGGGCGCCATCGGCGCCGTGGTGCTGGTCGACACGCGCCGCCTCGCCGACTGCTTCCCCGCTGTCGACTACTTCGAGAACAGCGGCCTGCCGTTCGTCATCGCCCTCAACGGCTTCGACGGCCACCAGCCGTACAACCCGGAGGAGGTCCGCGAGGCCCTCCAGATCGGTCCGGACGCTCCGATCATCACCACCGACGCCCGTCACCGCGCGGACGCGAAGAGTGCTCTGATCACGCTGGTGGAGCACGCGTTGATGGCACGACTCAAGTAGGAGAACGCGTACGGAAGTTGTCGTACGCCCTTCGGGAGGCGGTCTGTGTCCTTTGCCACGGTCCGCCTCTCCCTTCATAACGTTTCGACAGAGAATTGCGGCGCCTCGGACACCCGACGCATCCGAGCGGTACCACTGCGCTCACATGAGCCCCGTCATTTGGCGGGGCTCGTTCTTTATGCCCGTTTTATCTGGGCCGCGGGCGGCGGAAACCGGAAGCTCCGGGCTGTTTGGAAGGGAGCCCTTTCACGTGCTGCAATTCATGAACTCCCGAGTAGTACGGCCCTGAACGAAACACCGGCACAACGTAGGTGCCGACGCCGAGAGGTTGTTGGTCGAGTGAGGCGAAGCAAGGAAAGCTCCGCGGAGCAGCAGGCGCGCGGCAACTTCACGCCGCCGGCACGCACGGTGGCGTCCCCCGCCGACATCGCGGTGCCCGTGACGCCCCCTGCCTCGAGCGGCAAGGGCAGCTCCAGCAAGCTGTCCCCGCGCAACTGGCGCGTACCGACCAGGCTGAACGCGATCCTCCTCATACCCGTGCTCGTCGGCCTGGTCATGGGCGGCTTCCAGGTCAACGGGGCCATCAACACGTGGCAGGAGGCCCAGAACGCCGAGAAGACGGCGCTGATCGTGCGCGCCGCCTCGGAGTACAGCCAGGCCCTGCTGGACGAGCGTGACCTCACCGCCGTCCCCCTGCTGACGGCCAAGTCCGCCGAGGACCGCAAGAGCGACGAGGTCACGAAGGCCTACGCCGCCACCGACGCCGCCAAGGTCAAGTTCGACGAGGCCGTCAAGGACATGCCGGAGGGCGAGGGCCTGGAGCGCCGCCTGCGGCTGTTCCAGGACGAGGAGCCCAAGCTCGAGAAGCTTCGCCAGGCCGCGTACACCACCGCTCTCGACCCGGTGAACACGCAGCTCGGCTACACCGGCGTGCAGCACTACCTGATGGAGTTCTCCAACGAGCTCGGTCTCGGCACGACCAACGTGACCGCCTACGGCCGTACGCTCTACGCCGTCCAGCTCGCCAAGGGCGCCGAGTCGCTCCAGCGCTCGATCGGCACCCAGCTCCTGGTCCGGCCCAGCAAGACGGACGCCGTCTTCGCTCAGCAGTCGGTGGCCCTGAACTCGTACAACTACCTGGAGCAGATCGCCCTCGGCGAGTACAACTCCGGTGGTACCCAGGCGGACGTGGACCGGCTGAAGCAGGTCATGTCCGGCAAGGCCGCCGAGGGTGAGAAGAAGATGCAGGCGGCCGGCATCACGCTGCCCAAGGGCCCGGACGGCTCGGTCTTCACCGGGATGGCCAAGGAGATCGGCTCCGCCAAGGACGCCGACGCGATCAAGGACCTCCAGCAGAAGGGCATCACGCCCGAGACCTGGATGGCCGTGGCCACCGGCAAGTTCGACGGCTACACCGAGATCGAGAAGGAGCTCGTCGACAAGGCCGTGGCCGAGGCCGCCGAGATCTCCTCCGACGCCCAGACCGACGCCTACGTCACCGGTGGCATCACCGTCATCGCGCTCCTCGCCGCCTTCATCCTCGCCGGGATGATGGCCCGGCAGATGAGCCGCTCGATGCGCGAGCTGCGCACCGCCGCCTTCGCCATCGCCGAGCAGCGCCTGCCGATGCTCGTCGACCAGCTCTCGCGGACCGAGCCGGGCCGGGTGGACACCCGCGTCCAGCCCATCCCGATCGACTCCCAGGACGAGATCGGCGAGGTCGCCCGCGCCTTCGACCAGGTCCACCGCGAGGCCGTCCGGCTCGCCGCCGAGCAGGCCATGCTGCGGGGCAACGTCAACGCGATCTTCACCAACCTCTCGCGCCGCAACCAGTCGCTGATCGAGGGCCAGCTGACCCTCATCACGGACCTGGAGAACAACGAGGCCGACCCGGACCAGCTGGAGAACCTCTTCAAGCTGGACCACCTGGCCACCCGTATGCGCCGCAACGGCGAGAACCTCCTCGTCCTCGCCGGCGAGGAGCCGGGCCGCCGCTGGGACCAGCCGGTGCCGCTGGTCGACGTCATGCGCGCCGCCTCCTCCGAGGTGGAGCAGTACGAGCGCATCGAGCTGGCCGGTGTCCCGGAGGCCGAGATCCACGGCCAGGCCGTGACCGACCTCGTGCACCTGCTCGCCGAGCTCCTGGAGAACGCCACCACGTTCTCCTCCCCGCAGACCAAGGTCCGCGTCACCGCGACCCGGCTGCCCGACGGCCGCGTGATGGTCGAGATCCACGACAAGGGCATCGGCCTCACCGCCGAGGACTTCGCGGACATCAACCACAAGCTGGCCAACCCGCCGACCGTGGATGCCGCCGTCTCGCAGCGCATGGGCCTGTTCGTGGTCGGCCGGCTGGCCGACCGGCACGGCATCCGGGTCCAGCTGCGCCCCTCGGGCGAGCAGGCCGGTACGACCTCGCTCGTCATGCTGCCGGACGCGATCACCCACGGTGGTGGTGGCGAGCAGCTCCCCGAGAACGACTTCACGGTCTCGCAGATCATCCCGCAGCAGCAGGGCCACGCCTTCGAGCCGGTGCAGCCGCAGATGCGGACCGCGGCGGAGCTGGGCTTCGACGACTCCCGCTACGAGCAGCCGGCGGAGGACCGCCAGCTCGACCCGGTGAACCGTTCGCTCCAGCGCGAGGAGCGCCGGGCGGCCCTGGAGTCGCAGGCGCACGGTGGCGACCGTCCGATGTTCCGGGACGAGGTCGACCCCGCGCACCAGGGCTACGCGCCCCAGGAGCAGGAGTACGCCGGGCAGGAGTACGGGCAGCAGGAGCAGGAGTACGCCCAGGAGTACGCGGGCGACTACGGCCAGCCCCAGCAGGCTCAGCAGCACGACGGCTACGACTACGCCCAGCAGGGCTACGACGGCTACGACCAGGCCGCCGGCGGCTACCCCGAGAACGGCTATGCGGAAGCGGGCTATCCGGTCCACGAGGCCGACCAGGGGTCGTACCAGCACGGCTACGAGCCCCAGGGCCAGCAGGCACAGTGGCCGGATCAGGCTCTCTACCAGGGCGGCTACGAGCAGAGCTACGGGGCGGAAGCGGAATCTGTTCCCAGCGCTCCCGAAGCGGCCGCCGACCGCGTAGGCTTCGACCGTCCGGGTTCGACTCCGAACCCCACCCCGGACGCCGGCCACGCGCTGACCGACGCCGGTCTGCCGCGTCGCGGCAGCACCGCCGCGCAGGGCCCGCAGCCCACGCGGCAGTCGGCGCAGGCTCCGGTTCAGCAGCCGGTGCCGGTCCACCAGAACGAAGCCGACGGTTCCGACGAATGGCGCTCGACGAACGACGAGCGCTGGCAGCGGGCCGAGAAGCTCCGCGACCCGAAGGCCGGCGGGGTCACCTCCTCCGGACTGCCGAAGCGGGTCCCCAAGGCCAACCTGGTCGAGGGCACGGCGGAGCAGACCCCGCAGGGCGGCCCCCAGGTCTCCCGCGCTCCTGAGGACGTCCGGGGCAGGTTGAGCAACCTGCGCCGGGGTGTCCAGCAGGGACGCACCGCGGGAACGGACACGAACGGATCGGGCCTCGGCCCGGGCAGTACCTACAACCAGGAGCGTTAGTGTGAGCATGAGCCAGGCGGCGCAGAATCTGAACTGGTTGATCACCAACTTCGTGGACAACACCCCCGGGGTGTCCCACACGGTGGTGGTCTCCGCCGACGGACTCCTGCTGGCGATGTCCGAGGGGTTCCCCCGGGACCGTGCCGACCAGCTTGCGGCCGTCGCCTCCGGACTGACCTCGCTGACCGCGGGCGCGTCCCGGATCTTCGAGGGCGGTGCGGTCAACCAGACCGTCGTGGAGATGGAGCGCGGCTTCCTCTTCATCATGTCGATCTCGGACGGCTCCTCGCTGGCCGTGCTCGCGCACCCGGAGGCCGACATCGGTCTCGTGGGCTACGAGATGGCTCTGCTGGTCGACCGTGCGGGCAGTGTCCTGACGCCTGACCTCCGGGCGGAACTTCAGGGAAGTCTTCTCAACTAACAGACAGACAGTGCGTTTCACGCCACCGCACCGTAAGGTGCGGTGGCGCGGCTCCACAGGGACATGGACCGCGAGGCAGTCGGAGGAGGAGACGTGGGGACACCCCCGGGCGGACACCCGTACAACGGTTTTGACGCGCACGCGCAGGCAGACACCGCGCAGAACCGGTTCAACTTCCCCTCTGCCCCGAGCAGACAGGGCGTGCAGCAGCCCTACCAGCACCCGCAGGCGCAGCAGCCGCAGGTGGGTGCGCCCGCCGCCCAGCGGAATCCGGGCGGCGCGCGAGGTACGGGCGGCAGCCAGAGCGGGAACAACAACCCGCTCGTGCGCCCGTACGCCATGACCGGCGGCCGGACCCGGCCGCGGTACCAGCTCGCCATCGAGGCGCTGGTCAGTACGACGGCCGATCCGTCCCGGCTGCAGGGGCAGTTGCCCGAGCACCAGCGGATCTGCCGACTGTGCTTCGAGATCAAGTCGGTCGCCGAGATCTCGGCACTTCTCTCCATCCCCCTCGGCGTTGCCCGGATCCTCGTCGCCGACCTGGCGGAGGCCGGACTTGTCGCCATCCACCAGCCCGGCGGCGACGAGGCCGCCGGCGGTCAGCCAGACGTGACACTGCTCGAAAGGGTGCTCAGTGGACTTCGCAAGCTCTAGCGGCGGCGCGGCCCGTTCAACCACCAGCGCGAAGATCGTGGTGGCGGGTGGCTTCGGCGTGGGCAAGACCACGTTCGTCGGCGCCGTCTCGGAGATCAACCCGCTGCGTACCGAGGCCGTCATGACGTCTGCGTCCGCGGGCATCGACGACCTCACGCACACCGGCGACAAGACGACGACGACTGTCGCGATGGACTTCGGCCGTATCACCCTGGACCAGGACCTGATCCTGTACCTCTTCGGTACGCCGGGCCAGGACCGCTTCTGGTTCATGTGGGACGACCTGGTGCGCGGTGCCATCGGCGCCGTCGTGCTGGTCGACACGCGCCGCCTCGCCGACTGCTTCCCCGCCGTCGACTACTTCGAGAACAGCGGCCTGCCGTTCGTCATCGCCCTCAACGGCTTCGACGGCCACCAGCCGTACAACCCGGAGGAGGTCCGCGAGGCCCTCCAGATCGGCCCGGACACGCCGATCATCACCACCGACGCCCGCCACCGCGCGGACGCCAAGAGCGCGCTCATCACGCTCGTCGAGCACGCGCTGATGGCCCGCCTGCGGTAGCACTCCGCCGGTTCGGCTACGAAAGGGCCCGCCCCACCGTCCGACGGTGCGGCGGGCCCTTCGTCGTACAGGTGCGCGTCGGTGGTATGGCGAAGGCCCCGTCTCCGGGTGGAGACGGGGCCTTCGGTGCGCTGGGGGTCAGCGCCAGCTGTGCGGGGCGCGGAAGCCGTTCTCGCGCTCCAGGCGGCGCCAGCCGGCCGTGGAGCGGCCGGACGGCGTCGTGTCGTCACCGGTCGTGGAGGCGGCGCGGGCGAGCAGGACCGCGGTGATCGCGGCCAGCTCCTCGGGGTCGGCGTGGCCCTTCTCGACGCGGAGAAGGTTGGCTGTGGCAGGCGTGGTCACGTCTGTGGCTCCTCTTACTGAGGCGGGTTGCCGTGCTTGCGGGACGGCAGGTCGGCGTGCTTGGTGCGGAGCATCGCGAGGGACCGGATGAGGACCTCCCGGGTCTCGACGGGGTCGATCACGTCGTCGACCAGACCCCGCTCCGCGGCGTAGTACGGGTGCATCAGCTCGGCCTTGTACTCCTTGACCATGCGGGCCCGCATGGCGTCCGAGTCCTCGGCCTCCGCGATCTGCTTGCGGAAGATGACGTTGGCGGCCCCTTCGGCGCCCATCACCGCGATCTCGTTGGTCGGCCAGGCGTACGTCAGGTCGGCGCCGATGGACTGGGAGTCCATGACGATGTACGCGCCGCCGTACGCCTTGCGCAGGATCAGGCTGATCCGGGGCACGGTCGCGTTGCAGTACGCGTACAGCAGCTTCGCGCCGTGGCGGATGATTCCACCGTGCTCCTGGTCGACGCCCGGGAGGAAGCCGGGCACGTCCAAAAGGGTGACGATCGGAATATTGAAAGCATCGCACATCTGGACGAAACGGGCGGCCTTCTCCGAGGCCTCGATGTCCAGGACGCCCGCGAGGGACTGCGGCTGGTTGGCGACGATGCCCACGACCTGGCCGTCGAGACGGGCCAGGGCGCAGATGATGTTGCGGGCCCAGCGCTCGTGGATCTCCAGGTAGTCGCCGTCGTCGACGAGCTCCTCGATCACCTTGTGCATGTCGTACGGGCGGTTGCCGTCGGCCGGGACCAGGTCGAGCAGGACGTCCGAGCGGCGGTCCGCCGGGTCCTCGGAGGCCACGGTCGGCGGGTTCTCGCGGTTGTTCTGCGGCAGCATCGACAGGAGGTAGCGCACCTCGGCGATGCAGGTCTCCTCGTCGTCGTACGCGAAGTGCGCGACGCCGCTGGTCTCGGCGTGCACGTCCGCGCCGCCGAGGCCGTTCTGGGTGATCTCCTCGCCGGTGACCGCCTTGACGACGTCCGGGCCGGTGATGAACATCTGCGAGGTCTCGCGGACCATGAAGACGAAGTCCGTGAGGGCCGGGCTGTAGGCGGCGCCACCGGCGCACGGGCCGAGCATCACGGAGATCTGCGGGATGACGCCCGAGGCGCGGGTGTTGCGCTGGAAGATGCCGCCGTAGCCGGCGAGGGCGGAGACGCCCTCCTGGATCCGGGCGCCCGCGCCGTCGTTCAGGGAGACCAGCGGCGCACCGGCCGCGATCGCCATGTCCATGATCTTGTGGATCTTGGTGGCGTGGGCCTCGCCGAGGGCGCCGCCGAAGATCCGGAAGTCGTGCGCGTAGACGAAGACGGTCCGGCCCTCGACCGTGCCCCAGCCGGTGATGACACCGTCGGTGTACGGCTTCTTGGCCTCCAGGCCGAAGCCCTGCGCACGGTGCCGGCGCAGCTGCTCGACCTCGTTGAAGGAACCGGCGTCGAGGAGCAGCTCGATGCGCTCACGAGCGGTGAGCTTGCCCTTGGCGTGCTGCGCCTCGGTCGCCCGGTCGCTCGGCCCGCGTCGGGCCTCCTCGCGCAGGGCGTGCAGCTCGGCCACACGGCCTCGGGCGTCGGTCGGCTCGCTCGGGATCTGGTCCACAACGGTCATGTACCGACCCTACGAAGTCGACCAAGGAAATCCCGCCGTCGACTCCGTACAGTCTCCCGAGCCGAATCCTGGTGGAGTAAGACAGAACCGGGATCGATGCCGACCGAGTCGACAGCCCAGGGGCCCCCGTCTTTGTGGGTTCTCCACATAGCCACCGGAGGTCGCCCATGGGCGACACAGCGGCGCCCCACCGTACCGGGTAGGTGCGGTGGGGCGCCGTCGCGGTCAGGCTCCGCAGTGGAACCGGGCGTTCCCCCAGTCCGCGTGGTCGTTGCCGTTGCCGTCGCCGCCGTCGCCCGCCACCAGCTCGACGTAGTCGGCTCCGGTGACGTCGGCGGTGAGCGACCAGGCCGGGTCGGTCGCCTTCAGGACCGGGGACGCGACCTTCTCCGTACCGTCGGCGAGGACGCTGAACGCGACCGTACCCCGCGTGGTCTGGACGTCGTCCACGCCCACCTCGGCGGTGAAGGAGGTGCACTTCCCGCCCAGGTAGTAGCGGACCTTGGCCGGGGCGTGGGTGCCCAGGCCCTTCGTGTACGTCACGCCCCCGACCTTGAGCGGGCCGCCGTCGCCGGTGCCCGTCTCGCCGTTGGAGCCGTCCCGTTCGACCGGCCCCCAGCCGTTGGTGGCCGAGGTCCACTCCAGGTCGCTCGCCCAGCTGTCGGCGGTGGGCGCCGGGGGAAGGGTGCGGACCGTGGTGCCGGCGGTCAGCTTCCGGGCCTCTCCCCCGACGGTGTAGGTGAGCGCCGCCCCGAGGGCGTACGGCTGGTGGGCGGCGTCCGCCGGGGGTGTCACCTGCCAGGTCGCGGTCGCCCTGGCGCCGGCCGCGACCGTGCCGAGGGCCACCGGGGCGGCCGGTTCGGCGGTCCAGCCCGCGGGCAGTTCGAGGGTGGCGGAGGCGCCGGAGACCGCGCCGCTCTCGTCGTTGGTGAAGGTGGCCGTGACCTGGTTCGGGCGGCCCGGCTCCAGGGTCTCCGGGGCGGCGAGGGCCAGGGTGCCGCAGGCGGCCTTCTCGGGCGCGGGGCCCAGGTCGGTCACGGTGAAGCCGTCCAGGACGAAGTCGGCGCCGTCGGGGGCGTCGGCGCGCTTGCGCAGCCCGGTCCAGGTGTCGCCGCAGCCGGCCGTCACGGTCTCGGTGAAGTGCCCGGTGGTGCGCTGCTGTCCCAGCGGCGTACGGCGGGTCTCCACCGAGGTCCCGTCGGCGCGGTCGTAGCCGGTGACCCACTCGTAGGCGCCGGCGTGGCTGGACTGGTGGTCGTACGCGACGCGGTAGAGGTGCCCGTCCTTCATCGGGACCGTCCAGGGGGCGGTGCGGTAGACCAGGCCGCTGTTCTCGTCGTGGGACTTCAGCGACTCGGCGCCGCCGATGACGTCGTCGATCAGCTTCCCGTTCCAGCCGGACTGGGTGTACGGGGCGTGGAGCTGGGCGATGTGCGTGCGGGGGTCGGTCGTCCCGCCGGAGTCGCCCTTGAGGAAGGGGCCCCAGCCCTGGTCGACGGCCTCGAAGTCCTCGTACGCGAGGGCGCCGGCCTTGGTCGCGGGGGCGTTCGCGACGATCCGGACGTCGTCGACCCGGACGGTGGCGGCGGAGCCGCCCGCCGCCTGGAGCTTGAAGGTGGTGGAGCCGTCGGCGGGCGCGGTGAAGGTGACCTTGGCGCGCTGGAAGCGGGTGCCGTTCCAGTCGGAGGCGGCGACCCTGTCCTCGACGGCAGAGCGCTCCACCGTGACGGACCTCCCGCCGACGAAGAGCGTGGTCGGGCGGGTCTTCCCGGGCTCGACCTCGATCAGCGCGGAGGCGGTGTATCGGGTGCCGGGGGTGAGTCCGGTGATCCGCTGCTGGAGGGACGCGGTCGTGGATCCGGTGAGCGCGGCGCTGTTGCGGCCCTGGTCGTCGGTGTGGCGGGCGACCGTGCCGGTCGTGGACCAGGCCCGCAGCCGCGCGTCGTTGAAGCCGGGGTCGTCGACCGGGGTGCCCTGGCCCCAGTGCGGGTCGCGGGGCGCGGGGGCGCGGTCGGGGTAGAGGACGTAGGGCTGACCGGCGACGGCGTCGAGCGTGACGCGGCCGTCGACCGGCCGGACGGTCGCGGTCTGGACGCGGCCGTTGTCGGTGAGCTTGTGGACGGTGTACGAGCGGGTGCCGGCGGGCACGGCCCAGGTCGTCCGCCCGCCGCTCCTGTTGTAGTGGTAGAGCTTCTTCCCGCCGTCCCAGGGCAGCAGGTAGTTCTCGCCGTCGAGGACCTTGCGGCCGTTCTCGTAGAACGTGCGGCGGCCGTCCTCGACGGTGCCGCGCACGCCGCCGGTGAAGGTGAGGTCGTTGCCGTTCCAGCGGGTGATCCGCTGCTGCTGGAGGTACTTGGCGGGCAGGTTCTTCTGCCAGATGTTGGCGTAGAAGTGGTTCCAGTCGGTCTCGCCGGTCCAGCCCTCGAAGTCCTCCAGGGCGGTCTGGCCGAGGACCGGGTGGTTGTTCCAGACGTCCTTCTCTCCGTTGCGGATGAAGCGGACGATCTGGGAGTTGAGGCCCTTGTTGGTGGCGCCGCCGTAGTTCAGGTCGTTGGCCCAGTGGGACCAGAGCGAGGCCCGCTCGAACTTCTCGGACCACTCGGTGGCGACGTTCCAGCCCTGCCCCTGGACGGCCTGCATCGTCTTGTCGGCGATCCAGCCGTGCGTGTAGTAGACGTCGATGTAGAGCATCGACAGGTTCGGGTCGGTCTCGTCGCGGAGTTGCTGGAAGCGGCGGGCGAGGTCGCCGCTGTTGATGTCGCGGCGCTGGTCGATGTAGTAGCTCTGGTTGAGCCAATTCCAGCCGGGCTTGGTCCTGTCGACGAGCGTCTCGCTGAAGTTCTTCGCCTCGGGGTACGACTCGGTGGCGTTGACGTGGACGCCGAAGCCCGCGCCCCACTTCCGGCCCTCCTTCAGGAGGGTGTTGAGGTCGGCGAGACCGCCGGCGCGCTTGTTGTAGTTGCCGCCGTAGTCGGGGTGCGCGGAGTCGTGGCCCTCGGAGCCGTACCCCTTGAGCAGGGCGAACTGGCCCAGCCCGTCGGTGGCCAGGGAGATCCGCTTGACGTCGTCGAGGGTGCGCAGGAAGGGGTGGGTGGCGTTGGAGGCGAAGTTGAACGGGATGTGGGCGATCACCCGGTCCGGGGTCTCGTCACCGCCCGGGGCCTTGATCCCGATGGCGGGGAAGGCGAGCGCGCCGTCCTGCCAGTCCGTCCGCCCGTCGGCGTTGGCGTCGGGGGTGACGACGACCTTGGCCCAGGGGAGGTTGTCGCCGCTCTCGGGGGCGGGCGCGCCCGCGCCCCGGTAGGTCCACTGTCCCGACCAGACGCCGACGCGGGTCTCGGCGCCGTTCTTGCGGGCCTGGTGCCAGAAGCGGGCGCCGTCGCGGGCGCTCTGGCCCGAGGGCTTGTCGTACGAGGAGTTGGACTCGACGGCGGCGGCGAGGGAGCCGGTGTTGACGATCGCGTAGCTCGCGCCGGTGGGAGCGGCCTCCGCCGGGGTGGCGTCGGTGATGTCGGCGAAGACGTCGGCGGTACGGGTGGAGTCGGGGTCGAGCCGGGTGAAGGCGGTCTCGGCGCCGGCGTCGGAGGAGCCGACGGAGACCAGGTCGTGGCCGGGTATGTCGATCGTGCCGACGCGGAAGGCCTCGGTGTCGCGGACGGCGGTGACCTTGAAGGTGGTGGTCCGGCCGCTGACGCTCAGGCGCGCGTCGATCTCGACGCCTGCCAGAGCCGGGAAGGTGAGGGTGTACGCCGCGCCGGCGGCGGTCAGGACGGGCGCGCCCTTGGCCTGGACGGGGTAGGCCGTCCCGTTGAGGACGACCTGGGTGACCGGGGCCGTACTGCCGAGGAGGCGGGCGCCGGTGGCGCGGTCCGTGTACGAGAGGACGCGTGGGAAGTCCTGGGCGACGGCGACGGAGAGCCGGTCGGAGTGGATGACGCTCTCGGCGGTGGCGCCCGCCGGGCTCTCCTCCTGCGCGAGGGCAGGTCCCGACAGGGCGAACACGGCGGACGACGCTGCGGCGAGCGCGCAGGCGGCACGGATTCTTCGCGACTTGGGGAGGGGCATGGGGACTAGTTGGGCCCGCGCGGCGGGCACCGTCAACGAGATCGCGGCCCGTCGGCTCCGGCAGTCCAAGAACCGCCTCCGGTTAGTCCAAGCGGGTGGACGTCGGGGCCGATCGAGGGAACATCGGGCAGAGATGTTGAATGTTGAACGGAATAGCGCTACGGTGGTTCTTGTTGAAGGTTCAACGAACTGGAACTCCGTCCCCCCAAGGAGCACGTCATGGGCATCTTCGGCCGCAAGAACACCGACGCCACCACCGCAGTCGCCACCCTCCCCGTCGACCCGGCACTGGCCGCGCTGACCGGCACGTACGCGATCGACCCGGCGCACAGCAGCATCGGCTTCACCGTCCGTCACGCGATGGTCACCAACGTGCGCGGCTCCTTCGGCGAGCACGAGGGCACCCTCAACCTGGACGGCTCGAACCCGGGCGCCTCCACCGCCACGATCGACGTCAAGATCGCCTCGATCGACACCGGCATCGGCGACCGTGACGGCCACCTGCGCAGCGGCGACTTCTTCGACGCCGAGCAGTTCCCGCTGATGACCTTCCGTTCGACCGAGGCCGCGCAGCTGGGCGGCGACAAGTACCGCATCACCGGCGAACTGACGATCAAGGACGTCACGAAGCCGCTCTCGATCGACCTGGAGTTCAACGGCACCGCCACGGACCCCTACGGCAACGAGCGCGTCGGCTTCGAGGGCTCGGCCGAGATCCTGCGCTCCGACTGGGGCCTGACCTGGAACGCCGCGCTGGAGACCGGCGGTGTGGTGGTCAGCGACAAGGTGAAGCTGAACTTCGACATCTCCGCGATCAAGGCCGCCGCCTGATCCGTCGCGGCGCACAGCCGCAGCACAACGAGCGCGCCCGCCTCTCCGCCACGACGGAGGGCGGGCGCTCGGCGTTCCACGGCGGCACGGACGACCGGGCGGCCGCTCTTTGGATGAATCGCCTGGTCAGCGCCGTTGTCAGTGGGGGCGGTTAGCGTCGGCGGCATGGAATTCCGTATCGACGGCAGTGAGTTGACCGACGCCGTGGCCTGGGCCGCGCGCGTTCTCCCCGCGCGGTCCCCCGTGCCCGTGCTCGGCGGGTTGCTCCTGGAGGCGAGAGACGGGCGGCTGCGGGTCTCCGGGCTCGACTACGAGGCGTCGGCGCGCATCGAGGTCGAGGCGGAGACCGTACGGGAGGGCCGCGCGCTGGTGCTCGGGCGGCGGCTGCTCGACATCTGCAAGGTGCTGCCCAAGGGGCCGGTGGAGAGCGCGATCGAGGGGGCGCGGCTCTCGGTGACGGGCGGGGACGCCCGGTTCGGGCTCTCGCTGCTGCCGCTGGACGACTATCCGGCGCAGCCGGAACTGCCCGCGTTCCGGGGCGTGGTGGAGGCGGACGCCTTCGCCGCGGCGGTCGGGCAGGTCGCCGTGGCGGCCGGCCGGGACGACTCGCTGCCGGTCCTGACGGGCATCCGGCTGGCCCTGGACGGGTCGACGATGACGCTGGCCGCGACCGACCGGTACCGGTACGCGGTGCGGGCGCTGGAGTGGAAGCCGGAGGGCGAGGGTGGGGGTGAGGCCGGTGCGGACGTGGTCGTGCCCGCGCGGCGGCTGACCGAGATCGCCCGCTCGCTGGCCTCGGCCGCGGGACCGGTCCGGCTCGCCCTCGACGGCGGCTCGATCGGCTTCGAGAGCGGGGGCACCCGGACGACGACCCGGCTGCTCGACGGCCGGCTCCCCCGCCACGACAAGCTGTTCTCGCTCGGCGAGCACGCCGTCGCCGTGACGGAGCGGGCTCCGCTGGTCGAGGCCGTGAAGCGGGTCGCGGTGGTCGCGGAGGGCGACAGTCCGGTCCAGCTCGCCTTCACCCCGGACGCCGTGCACCTCCAGGCGGGCTACGAGGACGACGTGGCCTCGCAGCGGCTCGCGGCGGCCCTGGAAGGCGCGGAGGCGATGACGGTCGCCTTCAATCCGGGGTATCTGCTGGACGCGCTCGGCTCCTTCGACACCGACACGGTCCGCCTCCACCTGCTCGGCCCCGGCCAGCGCGCCCTGATCACGGACCGGGCGGACGGGCGCCATCAGCACCTGCTCATGTCGGTGAAGCCCCTGGTGTAGCTCCCGCCCCGGCCCTTCCACCTCCGGTCTCTCCGTCGTGACCGCCCTCGGAGTGACACCCACGCCCCAAGTGGAGCCCACGAGTGGTGGGCGTCCTTCCGCCCGCTCAGGCTGACGTACGCAGTGCCCGCCCCGATCACGCGGCGGCGGGCGGAGCCGCGCGGCAGTGCCCCTGTCCGGGGCCGCCGCGGACGTCAGAGAGACGGAATCACATGGCGGAACAGGACATCACACACGGCTGCCTGCCGTTCGCACGCGGGAGCGGCAGGCCGGTACGACATCGGACGCCGCGCCACCCACCGCGCCGCTCCCGGCGGTCACCCACCGGGCTTGCACTCGCCGCGGCCGGTCTGGCATTCCTGGGCGCGGTCGGTGCGGCACCGACCAGCGCCGTCCCACCCCTCGGCGGGCCCCGCCCGGGAGGTCCGGCGCGGTTCGTGCCCGGTCCCTGCCCGGAGGCGCCCGAAGAGATCCCCGGGCGGTGCGGGGTTCTGGAGGTCCCCGAGAACCGCACACACCGCGGCGGACGGACCATCAAACTGGCCGTCGCCATCATTCCGGCCACGTCGAAGAAACCCGCCGGGGACCCGGTGGTCTTCATGGAAGGGGGGCCCGGCGGCGACGCGATCGGGGCGATCCCCTTCCTGATCGATTCCGGCGTGAACCGGGATCGGGATCTGATCGTCATGACCCAGCGCGGCGGGCCCTACTCCCAGCCGTACCTCACCTGCCCGGAGATCGACCGGTTCAACGCGACCGCCGTCGGACTGCCCTACGACGCGCCCTCGACCGGACGGCTGCTGGTCCGCGCGGCGAAGGAGTGCAAGGACCGTCTGACGGCCGACGGAATCCGGCTGAGCAGCTACAACACCACCGAGAACGCGGCCGACTTCGCCGACCTGCGCAAGGCGCTCGGCCTCAAGCGGTGGAACGTCTACGGCTACTCCTACGGCACCGACCTGGCCCTCACCTACCTGCGCCGGCACCCCGAGGGCGTCCGCACGGTGACCATCGACTCGGTCGTGCCGCCGCAGATCGTGAGCCTGCCGTGGGCCTGGGACAGCGCCCAGGAGGGGATCAACACGATCTTCGCGGCGTGCGAGGCCCAGCCGAGCTGCAAGAGCCGCTACCCGAACCTCTCGCGCACGCTGACGGAGCAGGTCAGGCGCCTCGAGGCGAATCCCCTGTCGCTGACGGTGGAGCCGCCCGGCGGCGGCAGCCCGGTGAAGGTCGTCCTCGACGGGGGCACCCTGGTGAACCTGCTGGTCACCAACGGAAGCGCCCTGCCGGCCGCCCAGGTCCCCGCGGCGCTCGACGAACTCGCGCGCGGCAATCCGGAACGCCTGGCGCGGGCACAGGCCGCCGGCGCGGGGACGCCCGTCGTCCCCCAGGCCTACGGTCTGACGCACTCGGTCGTGTGCGCCGAGTGGGCGCCGGGCTTCACGAAGTCCGACATCCTCCAGGCGGGGCGCCGGGCGTTCCCCGGGTGGCCGGACACGGTCCTGACCCATGCGCCGCAGCTTCCCTTCCAGTACGAGCTGTGCCGCGTCTGGAACGTCCCGGACCGCACCGCGATCCAGCGGGTGACCACCCGAAGCAAGGTCCCGACGCTGATCATCTCCGGCTCGTTCGACGCGAAGACGGGCGCGAGCTGGGGGCCGTACGCCGGCCGCACGCTGCCCCGCTCGACCGCCGTGCTGATTCCCGGCATCGGCCACTTCGTGGTCCCCCAGTCGCCCTGTGCGGCGAGCGTCCTGACCTCCTTCCTCGCGCGTCCGGCCTCGCCCGACACCGGCTGCGTGGCGGGGCTCGCCCCTGGTCCGTTCACCCTCACCCCCGAACCGGAGAGAACGTGATGTCCTTCAGCCCACCCCGCCACCGGCGCGCGCCGCGCCGGTTCCCGGCCGCGCTGGCCGGAGCCACCGTCGGCGCCCTCGTCGCCGGCCTGGCCGCGCTGCCCGCCCGGGCCGAGTCCGGCACCGGAACATCGCTCGGCACCGTCGCCCGGACGGCGGGCGACGCCCGCTTCGAGCCCGGCCCCTGCCCGCGGACGGCGGACCCGATCCCCGATCTGGCGCGTGCCCGCTGCGGAACGCTCACCGTCCCGGAGAACCGTTCCCGGCACCCCCGGCACAAGGGGCGGAAGATCACCCTCGCGGTCGCGATCATCCCCGCGGTCGCCACGAGACCGGCACCCGACCCGATCGTGTGGTTCGCCGGCGGGCCCGGCGACGACGCGGTCTCCGAGATCCCGATGGCGGTCGCGGGCGGTCTGAACCGCGACCGGGACGTGATCTTCATGTCCCAGCGCGGGACCTACTCGGCCGACCCCGAGCTCACCTGCCGGAACGTCGACGAATTCGCCGCGCGCTCGCTCGGTCTCGTCTTCGGCGCGCCGTCCACCGGACGTCTGCACGTCCAGGAGACCCGCAAGTGCCGCGACCAGCTGGTGCGGCGCGGAGCCGACCTCAGCGCCTACAACGGCACCGAGAGCAGCGCCGACTACGACGCCCTGCGCAAGGCTCTCGGCATCAGGCAGTGGAACGTGTTCGGCATCTCCTACGGCACCGACCTGGCGCTCCAGTACATGCGCCTGCACCCGAAGGGCATCCGGTCGGTCGGCATCGACGGCGTCCTGCCGCCGTCCCTGGCCGGCGGCGCGGTGACCTGGAAGGCCGCACGCGAGGGCTTCGACGGCATCTTCACGGCATGCGCGCAGCAGCCCGCCTGCAACACCCGCTATCCGAACCTCAAGGCCACCTTCGAGCGCCTCGTGGTCGATCTCGAGGCCAAGCCGCTCACCACCACCGTCACGGTTCCCGGTCAGCCGGAGCCGGTCAAGGTCGTGGTGGACGGCGGGCTCCTGGTGAACTGGCTGACCTTCGCCAGCCATCTCGCGGCCGGAGTGCCCCGCTCCATCGACGAACTGGCCCATGGCAACGCGCAGCGGATCGCCGAGCAGTACGCGGGCGGAAAGTACAGCCCGCAGGCCATCGGCAGGGTCTCCCACGGGCTCGTCTTCGGCGTCTTCTGCAGGGAGTGGACACCGTTCGAGAGCGAGGCCGACGTGATCCGCGCAGGACGGCGCGCGTTCCCGTCGTTCCCCCGCTCGGTGCTGGCCAACGCCCCGCTGCTCAGCTGGATGCACGCGGACTGCCGCGCCTGGGACGTCCCCCCGGCGGACCGCTCGATCCGGCAGCGGACGTACAGCGACATCCCGACGCTCGTCCTGTCCGGAGGGTTCGACGCCCAGACCGCGCCGAGCAGCGGACCGTACGCCGCGCGGACGCTGAGCCGGTCGACCGCCGTCACGGTTCCCTACGTCGCCCACGTGGTCTTCGCCGACTCGCCCTGTGCGCAGACGATCACCCGCTCGTTCTTCGCCACTCCGGGCGCGGCGGACACGCGGTGCCTCGCCGGTCTCCAGCCGCCCGTGTTCGAGATCGGTCCGTAGGGGACGGACTGCGCGGGGACGGGCCGCAAGGCCCGTCCCTCACGGGGGGGGACCGGGCGGCCTAGAAGCCGCCGCCTCCGAAGTCGCCGCCGCCGCCGAAGTCCCCGAAGCCGCCGCCTCCGCCTCCGCCGAAGTCGCTCGAACCGAAGTCGCCGGAGCTGAAGTCGGCCCCGGAGAAGTCGCCGCCCTCGAACTCCCCGCCGCCGTACTCACCGGCGTAGGCCGGGGTGGCGAGCATCGAGCCGAGCATGGTGCCGACGAGGAGGCCGGGGAGCATGCCCCCGCCGAAGTAGCCGCCGGCCCAGGGGCCGTACGCCGGTCCCGCCTCCCAGTACGGGCGGCGGCCGTCGTAGGTGTCGACGGTACGGGCCAGGGGCTCCTGGCCGTCGTCGAGGCGGGCGGCGTCGGCGGCGCAGACCGGGACCTCACGGGCGGAGCCGCCCGCCGGGGTCCAGGTCCTGTCCTCCAGGGACGGGCCGTGGCGCGGGTCGAAGAAGCACGGCGGTCGGCGCTCGGGCAGCGGCCGGGACTCGCGGCGCGCGGCAAGGACGGCGAGCGAGAAGCGGCCGTCCTCCAGGGCCTGGGTCACCGGCTTGACGTCGTGCGGGCGGGTGGCCGAGCCCATCAGGGACTTGGCCTTGTCGTAGGAGTCGAGCGCGCGTTCGTAGTCGCCGCGCTTGGCGTCGTCGGCTCCGGGCTCGGCGGGGTGGAAGTCGAGCCGTTCCAGCTCCTCGCCGAAGGCGGTGATGTCCTCGTCCACGACGACCCGCAGCTTGTCGAGGGCCTCGCGCTCCTCGGCCTCCTTGCGGAGCCGGTTGCGCCGGACGATCGCGTACGCGCCCGCGCCGCCTGCGGCGACGACCGCGCCGAGCGTGATCAGGCCGCCCACGGGGACACCGTCGTCCGCACCGACCGAGCCCCAGGAGGCGGGGGCGGTGCCGCGCAGGGTCGGCAGGGCCTGGTCCACGAAGTTGTTCAACTCGGTGGCCGCGTCGACCCCGGGCTGGCGCACGGCGGTGACCAGGTTGTCCACGGCGTTCGCCGACATCACCGTGCGGTCGGCGGCCGCGTCGAAGCCGTCCCCGAGCCGGACCGCGTAGAGCCCCGTCACCCCTGTCTCGGTGCGCAGATTGCGCAGCAGGTTCTCCGGGGGATACTCGCTGGTCGCGGGCAGCACGGCGACGAAGAGCGGCTTGTCCGCGTCCTTGATCTTCTGGGCCAGGGCGTCCGCCTCGGCCGTCGAGAGCTGGTCACGAGCGCCCGGATCGACGTACACCGGCCCCTGCTTCAGGGCCGCGCTGGCGTCCGGGATCCCCATGATCCCGGTGGTCCCGGCCCCCGCGGAGGGGGCCAGGACCAGGAGCAGCAGCAACGCCAGCCCCGCGAGGGCCGACAGAAGGTGGAACGGCCTGGTCCTCATGCCTTGAAAGTACCCGAAAGGAGGCAAAGCAGGCCATAGTCGTCGGACTATCTGCGCACCGCCCGCTCCACGGCCCGCTGCGCCGACTTCAGCTCCGCGAGCGCGCCCGCCCGGTCACCCCGTGCGAACTTCCGCTCGGCCTCGGCGAACGGCTTCGCCACGGCCGGGGTCATACCGCGCGCGCCGCCGCTCTGGACCTGCTCCTGGACGGTCCCGCGGAGCCACGGGAAGCCGCTCTGCCCGATGTGCCCCGTGGTGATGCCCCAGCCGTAGGGGAACTGCGGGTCGTAGGCGGCGTCTCCCACGTTGATCGGCACCTGTGCCGCGCTCCTCGGCCAGGTCAGCGGGAGCCTTCCGGTGA
The DNA here is from genome assembly GCF_040653315.1 of Streptomyces sp. NPDC047981. Lineage (NCBI taxonomy): Bacteria > Bacillati > Actinomycetota > Actinomycetes > Kitasatosporales > Streptomycetaceae > Streptomyces > Streptomyces sp. NPDC047981. The sequence continues at coordinate 42,399 of NZ_JBEZNQ010000002.1, forward strand.
AGGGCCGCTTGCCGTAGAGGACGTCGGCCACGCCCGCGCCCTCGGTGCCGGGCAGCCAGGAGGCGACCAGGGCGTCCATCCGCGCCAGCCGGTCGCCGACCAGCTGCGGACGCCCGGAGACGACCAGCACCACGCACTTCATCGCGGAGCACACCGCGTCCACGGCCTTGCCGTCGGCCTCGGAGAGCTCCAGGTCGTGTCCGTTCACCCCGACGTCCCCCACGCCTTCGGCGTACGGGGTCTCGCCGACCACCACCACGCCCACGTCGTGTCCGGCGAAGGGCGCGGAGGCGTCCCTGGAGTACGTGACACGGCCGCCGCCGACGGCGCGGATGCCTTCCAGGATCGTGGTGCCGGGAATGATCCGGCCGGAGGTGCCCTGCCAGGTGACGGTCCAGCCGCCGGTCTGGTGGCCGAGGTCGTCGGCGTTGGACCCGGCGACGTAGACCCGCTGTCCGGCGGAGAGCGGCAGCGCGCCCGAGGTGTTCTTCAGCAGCACCTGCGACTTGGCGACGGCCTCGCGCGCCAGGGCCCGGTGCGCGGCGGAGCCGATCGTGCCGGCCTGGGTGGTGTCGGCGTACGGGCGCTCGAAGAGCCCGAGGCGGAACTTCTGCTCCAGGATCCGGCGGACGGCGTCGTCGACCCGGGACTGCGGGACGCGCCCGGCGGCCACCTCGTCGGCGATGATCCGCACGGAGTCCCGGTAGGTGAGCGGGGCCATGTTCATGTCGATGCCGGCGTTGACCGCGTCCCGCAGGTTGGCGACGGCCTCGCCGGGCATCTGCTCCACGGCCTCCCAGTCGCTGACCACGATCCCGGGGAAGCCGAGCCGCCGCTTGAGCAGCCCGTCGAGCATCTCCGGGTAGCCGTGCATCTTCATCTCGCCCCTGCGGTCGCCGTCGAGCGCGAGGGAGGAGAACGAGGGCATGACCGAGCCCGCGCCGAGCCGGAGGGCCTCACGGAACGGGGGCAGGTGGACCTTCTCCAGCTCACTGGTGCCGATCCGCGCGACACCCTGGTCGATCGTGTAGGGCGCCCGGCCCGTGCCGTAGGCGGTGCCGCCGTCCGCGATGAAGTGCTTGGCGGTGGCGAGGACCTTGTCGTCGCGGTCCAGGTCCCGCCCGTCGGGGGCGCCCTGCAGGCCGCGGACGACGGTCGCCATGGACGTGACCAGATCGGGGTCCTCCCCGAAGGACTCGTACGTACGGCCCCAGCGCTCGTCGCGGACGACACAGAGGCAGGGCGCGAAGTTCCAGCTGACGCCGGTGGCACGGACCTCACGGGCGGTGACGGCCGCGAGCCGCTCGGCGAGCGCGGGGTCGCGGGCGGCGCCGACTCCGATGTTGTGCGGCATGACGGTGGCGCCCTTGACGAAGGCGTGGCCGTGGACGGCGTCCGACGCCAGCAGGAGCGGGATCTGCAGCCGGGTGGCGCGGGCGCGGGCCTGCTGCGCGTCGGCTGCCCGCCGCCACTCCTCGGGGGTGCGGGCGACGGGCTTGGCCTCGCCCTCGAAGACGAAGGCGCCGACGGCGTACGTGGTGATGTCCTCGGGCGAGGCCAGCGAGTTGGAGCCGGCCTGCGTCATCTGGCCGGTCTTCTCGGCGAGGGTCATCCGGCCGAGCAGGTCGGCGGCCCGCTCGCGCACCGGGCGCGTGGCGTCGAGGTAGGGCAGGCCATGGGCGTCGACGACGACCCGGGGGGCGTCCGCGGGCCCCCTGGCGCCCTGGACGGTGAGGCGCAGCGGGATGGTCTCGGCCGCTTCCGCGACGCGGTCGCGGGAGGTGGGGACGGCGATGGTCCGGGTGGCGCCGGGGGCGGTGCCCCGGGGGAAGGTGAGGCGACCGCCGGCGCCCGGATGGTCGGTGCCCGCGCGGGCGGTTCCGGCGCCGGTCTCGTACGCCACGGTCACCGGCTCGGTGAGGGCCCTGGCCGACCGGAGGGTGACGCGGACCCGGGCCGTGGCACCCTCGGCCACGGTCGTGACCGGCGCGACGACGATCCGGACCGGGTCGGTGGCGTTCGGGTCCGTGACGGCCGGGTCCGTGGCGGCCGAGGCGGCCGTGAGGCATCCGGTCAGAACGGCGGCGGCCACCAGGGCCGCCGCCGTTCTCGTACGGGTACTGCGGAGCGTCCTTGCCATGCCGCCCATGCTGCGGCGTACCAGGACGTATCGGACGGCACGACGCGCCTATTCGGCCGGGTCGATCCCCACCCGCAGCAGCCCGTACGTGAAGGCGTCCTCCAGCGCCTGCCAGGAGGCGGCGATCACGTTCTCGCCGACGCCGACCGTGGACCACTCGCCGTGGCCGTCGCTCGTGGTGACCAGGACCCGGGTCGTGGACTCCGTGCCGTGGCGCCCCTCCAGGATGCGGACCTTGTAGTCGACCAGCTCGAACTTGGCGAGCTGCGGGTAGATCCGCTCCAGACCGACCCGCATCGCCCGGTCGAGGGCGTTGACCGGGCCGTTGCCCTCGGCGGTGGCGACGATCCGCTCGCCCTTGGCCCAGAGCTTCACGGTGGCCTCGTTGGCGTGGGTGCCGTCGGGCCGGTCCTCGACGATCGCGCGCCAGGACTCGGTACGGAAGTAGCGGCGGGCGCGGCCCTCGGCCTCCTCGCGGAGCAGCAGCTCGAAGGAGGCGTCGGCGGCCTCGTAGGTGTAGCCCTTGAGCTCGCGCTCCTTGACCCGCGCGACGACCCGGGCGATGAGTTCCCGGTCGTCGCCGAGGTCGACGCCCAGCTCCTTGCCCTTCAGCTCGATGGAGGCGCGACCGGCCATGTCGGAGACCAGCATCCGCATGGTGTTGCCGACCAGCTCGGGGTCGATGTGCTGGTAGAGGTCGGGGTCGACCTTGATCGCGGAGGCGTGCAGGCCGGCCTTGTGGGCGAAGGCCGAGACGCCCACGTACGGCTGGTGGGTGGAGGGCGTGAGGTTGACGACCTCGGCGATGGCGTGCGAGATCCGGGTCATCTCGGCGAGGGCGCCCTCGGGCAGCACCCGCTTGCCGTACTTGAGCTCCAGGGCGGCGACCACCGGGAAGAGGTTGGCGTTGCCGACCCGCTCGCCGTAGCCGTTGGCGGTGCACTGGACGTGCGTGGCGCCCGCGTCGACGGCGGCGAGGGTGTTGGCGACGGCGCAGCCGGTGTCGTCCTGGGCGTGGATACCGAGGCGCGCGCCGGTGTCGGCGAGGACGGTGGCGACGACGGCCTGGATCTGGGCGGGGAGCATGCCGCCGTTGGTGTCGCACAGGATCACGACGTCGGCGCCGGCCTCGGAGGCGGCGCGGACGACGTCCTTGGCGTACTGCGGGTTGGCCTTGTACCCGTCGAAGAAGTGCTCGCAGTCGACGAAGACACGGCGGCCCTGGGAGCGGAGGTGGGCGACGGTGTCGCGGACCATCTCCAGGTTCTCGTCCAGGGTGGTGCGCAGGGCGAGCTCGACGTGCCGGTCGTGCGACTTGGCGACCAGCGTGATCACGGGGGCGCCGGAGTCGAGGAGCGCCTTGACCTGCGGGTCTTCGGCGGCGCGGCCCCCGGCCCTGCGGGTCGCGCCGAACGCGACGAGCTGCGCGTTCTTGAAGGTGATCTCCTGCTGCGCGCGGGCGAAGAACTCCGTGTCGCGCGGGTTGGCACCGGGCCAGCCGCCCTCGATGAAGCCGACGCCGAAGTCGTCGAGGTGCCGCGCGATGGTCAGCTTGTCCGCGACGGTGAGGTTGATTCCTTCACGCTGGGCTCCGTCGCGCAGCGTCGTGTCGAAGACGTGGAAGCTGTCGTCGAGACGCGAGCTCTCGTCGTTCTCCGTGGTCATGGCTCTGATGGCTCCTGTCGGATGTGGCTCCGGAAGTCTGGATCCACTTGCCCCCATTCTCACGCGCTGTCCGTTTCGGGCCGATGGTGGGGCCGTAAAACGAAAAAACCCCTCGCGGGTGCGAGAGGTCTGCGCGCGGGTCTGAGGCACGGTGTCCACTGCCGCGGGGGTGGGATCGCGGTTCAGTGGCCACTGCGGACCGGCGCGCTGCTGCCGATAATCATGGTGGTAGCGAGCACGCGGGCAGTCTGCCACATCCGTACGGGTGGCGGGATAGCGGTCTCAGGATGCGGGCGGGGGTCGGGTGGTACGGGTCCCTGTATGAGCACTCAGCCTCCTTCCGGCCAGCCAGAGGGACCACCACCTGGGCCACTGGGGCCGAGCTCTGGTGGCGGCAGCATCCCCCCAGGCTCGGGCGGCCGAAGCGTCCCCCCTCCTCCCGACTCCGGCGGCGGCAACGTCCCACCGCCCCCAGGCTCCGGCTCCGGTGGCGGCAACGTCCCACCGCCTCCCCCTGACGGCTCCGAGCCCCCTCCCCCGGACGGCCGGCGCCGCCGCACCCTCATGATCGCCGGGGCCGGCGTGCTCGTCGCCCTCGGCCTGGCGGTGGCGCTGGTGGCGGTGCTGCAGGGGGGTGACGACGGGGGCGGCGGATCGGCGGACGCGTCCAGTCCCGCGGCCTCCGTCACGGCGACGGGCCTCTCGGCCGGCCAGGCGGAGGCGCACGCGGTGGCGACCCGTGTGGCCATGGCACCTCAGGACTGGGGCGCCGGGTACGCGAAGAGCGAGGACTACGAGGCCGACCCCGCAGACGAATCCCATGTGACCTCTGGGTGCGAGTGGGTCACCCGTGCCAGCAGAGCAGGCACCTTGGCCTCGGTGTACCGCGGTGTCTACTACGAGTCGTCAGGCAACAGTTCGTCGACCGAGGTCCGTGTCTTCACCGACGCCGCGACGGCGGAGTCGTACATGCGCGATGTCGAAGCCAACACTCATCGGTGCCCCTCCCAGCACAGCGGCAAGTCTCGGTGGACCGGAATCCGCGAGGCGACCGCCCCCTCCGTGACAGGTTTCGACGAGGTCGTGGCCGAGGAGGGGACGCAATCGGCCGACTCCGAGGGCAAGAAGACCGACTTCCGCTACGTCTACTTCACCGGGCGCGTCGGCAACACCGTGCTGATCACCATCGCGCTGGACGAGCCGGCCAACGCGGCGGCGCTGAACAAGCGTGGCAAGGACACCCTCCAGGAACTCCAGCAACGCCTGGAGGCCGCCTCCACCACCGCCCAGCAGTGACGCCCGTCAGACCGCCGGCGTGGGCGCCGTCTCCCGCGCGCCGTCCTTCGGCTCCGCCGAACGGCGCCCCACCCTCCCCAGGTCGATGTCGCGCGTCTCCCGCATCGTCAGGTACACCACCAGCGACACCGCCGCGCACCCCGCCACGTACCAGTAGTAGCCGGACTCGATGCCCGCGTCCTTGAACCACAGGGCCACGTACTCCGCCGTGCCGCCGAAGAGGGCGTTGGCGATGGCGTACGGGAGGGCGACGCCGAGCGCGCGGATGCCGGTCGGGAAGAGTTCCGCCTTCACGCACGCGTTGATGGACGTGTAGCCGGTGATGACGACCAGCGCGAGCAGCGAGAGGCCGAACGCCGGCCAGAAGGAGCCCGCGTGCCGCAGCATCGTCATGATCGGCACGGTCAGGAACGTCGAGCCCAGCGCGAAGGTGATCAGCAGCGGCCTGCGGCCGATCCGGTCCGACAGCCGGCCGGCCAGCGGCTGCAGGCAGGCGAAGACGATCAGCGCACAGAAGGAGACCAGGGTCGCGGTCTGCTTCGGCAGCCCCGCCGAGTTGGAGAGGTACTTCGTCAGATAGGTGGTGTACGTGTAGTAGGCCACCGTCCCGCCCATGGTGAGGGCGATGACGAGGAACGCCTCCCGCTTGTGCGCCCACAGCGCCTTGAGCGTGCCCTTCTCGCCGCGCGCCACGCCGTCGTCGGCGGTCTCCTCGTACACGTCCGTCTCCAGCATGTTCCGCCGCAGGTAGAAGACGACCGCGGCGCCGAGCGCGCCGATGATGAACGGGATGCGCCAGCCCCAGCTGTGCAGCGCCTCCGTCGACATCGTGCGCTGGAGGACGATCTGCAGGCCGAGGCCGAGGATCTGGCCCGCGGTCATCGAGACGTACTGGAAGCTGGAGGCGAAGCCCCGGTGCTGCGGGGCCGAGGCCTCCGTGAGGTAGGTCGCGCTGGCCGCGTACTCGCCGCCGACGGAGAGGCCCTGGAGGAGGCGGGCGATCAGCAGGACGGCCGCGCCTCCGTAGCCCGCGACGGAGTACGTCGGGGCGACGGCGATCAGCACGGCGGAGGCGGACATCAGCGTCACGGTCAGGGTGAGCGCCGCCTTGCGGCCCTTGCGGTCGCCGACCCGGCCGAGCAGCCAGCCGCCGACGGGGCGCATGAAGAAGCCGACGGCGAAGATGCCGGCGGTGTTCATGAGCTTGGCGGTGTCGTTGCCCTCGGGGAAGAAGGCCCCCGCGAAGTACGTGGCGAAGCTCGCGTACACGAACCAGTCGAACCACTCGACCATGTTGCCGGCCGACCCGACCCAGATCTTCTTCCAGTGCTCTCGTCCCATGATCCGGAACCGTGCCGGACGCGCGGCGGGCGCAACAAGGGTGGAAGCGGCAACGATCGGGTCTACTTGCGTGCGTTACGGTCGCAGCAGCAGGGTTTCGGCCACGAACTCCCGTACGTGGGCGAGGACATGGTCGCGACTCGTGCCGGGGATGCCGACCGCGACATGGACGCTGAAGCCGTCGAGCAGGGCGCGCATCCGGGTGGCGTACCGGTCGGGGTCGACGGGCCGGAACTCGCCGCGCGAGACGCCCTCGGCGATGAGTGCGACGAGGTCGCGGTGCCAGGCTCCCTCGATGGCGGCCTGGCGGGCGCGGGCGTCGTCGTCGGCGTTCTGGGAGCGGTTCCAGACTTCCAGCCAGAGGGTCCAGTGGGGGTCGCGGGGCCCGTCCGGCACGTAGACGTCGACGTAGCCGTCGAGCCGCCCGGCGCAGCTGCCGGGCCGGGACAGCAGCGCGCTGCGCTCGGCGCCGAGCCGCCCCTCGCTCCACTCCAGGGTCTGCAGCAGCAGCTCGTCCTTGGTGCGGAAGTAGTAGAGCAGGTGCCCGCTGCTCATCCCGACCTCGCGCCCGAGCCCGGCCATGGTCAGCCCGTCGAGCCCGCGCTCGGCGACGGTGGCCATGGCGGCGGCGAGGACGTCCTCCCGGGGCGGCGCCGCCTGGTTGCGGCGGCGGCGCGAGGCGGACGCCGCGGACGGCGCCGAGGCGGCGGAGGCCCCGGCGGAAGCCTCGGAGGAAGCGGGGGAATTCGGGCTGATGCTGCTCACTCGTACGTTCTACCCGATCGGCTCGGCCGCGGTGTCGCGGACCCGTTCGTCGCCGGACGCGACGGCCCACGTGGTCGCCCCACGTGCGGCCGTCGCGGACCGGTCCCGCGGGTCAGACCTTCGGCTGCTGCTGCGTGATGCAGTGGATGCCGCCGCCGCCCGCGAAGATCGCGCGCGCGTCGACCAGCGTGACGATCCGCTCGGGGAAGAGGCGGCGGAAGATGCCCGCCGCGATCTCGTCGTTCGGGTCGTCGAAGCCGCACAGGACCACGCCGCCGTTGCAGAGGTAGTGGTTGATGTAGGAGTAGTCGACCCAGTCGCCCTCCTCGTCCTTGAGGACGGTGGGGGCCGGGATCTCCACGACCTCCAGCTGCCGGCCCTTGGCGTCCGTCGCGCGGCTGAGGATGTCGACGTACATCCGCGAGCGCTCGAAGTCGGGGTGGGCCGGGTCCTGCTGGCTGTGCACGACCACGACACCGGGCCGGGCGAAGGCGGCGACGATGTCGACGTGGCCCTGGGTACCGTAGAGGCCGTAGTCGCCGGTCAGGCCGTGCGGGAGCCAGATCGCCTTCGTCGTGCCGAGCTTGGCGTGGATCTCCGCCTCGACCTCGGCGCGGCTCCACTCCGGGTTGCGGCCCGCGCCGAGCTGGACGGTGTCGGTCAGCAGAACCGTTCCCTCACCGTCGACGTGGATCGCGCCGCCCTCGTTGACCAGGGCGCTGTCGTGCACCGGGACGCCCGCGAGGTCGGCGACATGGCAGGCGATCTTGGAGTCGTGCTCCCAGCGGGCCCAGTCCTGGGCGCCCCAGCCGTTGAACACCCAGTTCACGGCCGCGAGGGCGGTGCCGTCGCTGACGAAGGTGGGGCCGATGTCGCGCATCCAGGCGTCGTCGAGGTCGCGCTCGACGAGGTCGATCGCGTCGCCGAGCAGGGCGCGCGCGGAGTCCAGCTGGCCGGGGCCGACCACCACGGTGACCGGCTCGAAGCGGCGGACGGCACGGGCGACGGAGGCCCACGCGGAGCGGGCCTGCGCCAGCTCCTCGTCGTTGGTGAAGGTCGGGTTGGGGCCCGGCCAGGCCATCCAGGTGCGCTCGTGCGGGGCCCACTCGGGCGGCATGCGGAAGGTCGCGGAGTTCATGGGAGGGATCCTCAGAGGAAGTAGAGACGGTTCAGAGACATGGATTCGACCGGTTCGGAGCGGATCGGGGCCTCGCCGGCCCTTCCCATCCCCTGCGCGTCGGAGGAGGCCTTCGCGCCCGGCGCGTCCAGCGGGCCGTCGACCAGGCCCGCGAAGCCGATGGCGATCCGCTCGCCGCCGATCGGGACGAGACCGACCTCCTCCTGGCCGCCCGGGTCGAAGCGGAAGGAGGAGCCCGCGGGGACGGCGAGCCGCATGCCGTAGGCGGCGGCGCGGTCGAAGTCCAGGCGGGGATTGGCCTCGAAGAAGTGGAAGTGCGAGGTCACGCTGACCGGCACGGTGGCGGTGTTGCGGACGGTGAGCACCAGCGCGGGGGGCTGCTCGGCCTCGATGGGGCCCGGCAGCAGCGCACCGGGAGCGGACTCGCCCAGGGAGGGGCCGCCGATCGGGTCGGAGACGACCGCGAGCCGCGAGCCGTCGTCGAAAACGGCCTCGACATGCACTTCGGTGACGACATCGGCCACACCCGGCAGCACGTCGGCGGGGCCCAGGACGGAGCGGGCCGCGGCGATCGCCTCGGCGAGCCGCCGGCCGTCGCGGGCCGCCTCGCAGACGGTGTCCGCGATGAGGGCCGTCGCCTCCGGCACGTTGAGCCGAAGGCCCCGGGCCCGACGGGCCCGGGCGAGCTCGGCGGCGCCGAAGAGCAGCAGCCGGTCGCGTTCCGTGGGGGTCAGACGCACGTCCACTCACCTCCTGTTTGAGCGACACTCTAAACGGTGAACGCGCGGTATCCAAGGATTGACGTACGGGACAGTAGTGCGTCACATTGAGCGCCACTCTAAAACGAGAACCGACCTCTGTCCGCCCGCTTGCCCCCGCAGGAGCGCCCATGCCGATCGAACAGCGCGGAGTCGACACCATCCCCGAAGCGGAACGCACCAGCGGCCCGCGTGACCTCCTGGCCATCCTCCTCGGCTCGAACCTCTGCCTCGGAGTGATCGTCTTCGGCTGGCTGCCGGTCTCCTTCGGCCTCGGCCTGTGGGCCTCGGTCTCCGCCGTGGTCACCGGCACGCTCGTCGGCGTCGCCGTGACCGCCCCGCTCGCCCTCGTCTCGCTGCGTACCGCGACGAACCTCTCCACCTCCAGCGGCGCCTTCTTCGGCGTGCGCGGCCGGCTCGTCGGCTCGGTGGTGGGGCTGCTGCTCTCCCTCGGCTACACGGCCCTGACGCTGTGGATCGGCGGGGACGTCGTCGTCGGCACGCTCGCGCGGCTGACCGGCCTGCCCACCGGCGGCGCCGCCCACGCGGCGGTGTACGCGGTGCTCGCCGCCTGCACGGTGGTCGGCGCGGTGTACGGCTACGGCCTGCTGCTCCGGCTCAGCAAGGCGCTCGCGATCGGCATGACCCTGCTCCTCGGCCTCGGCCTGGTCGCGTACGCGGGCGACTTCACCACGGCCCCGGTCGCCGACACCCCGTATCTGCTCGGCTCGTTCTGGCCGACCTGGGTGCTGGCGGCGGTGGCGGCCGGACTGAGCGGCCCGGTCGCCTTCATCACCCTGCTGGGCGACTACACCCGCTACATATCCCCCGCGCGGTACAGCTCCAGGACCGTCTGGAGGACCACCTGTATCGGCCTGGTCGCCGGCCTGCTGATCCCTCAGCTCTTCGGTACGTACACGGCGTTGGCGGCGCGCGGCGCCCTGGACTACGCGGGCCCGCTGGTCGCGGCCTCCCCCGCCTGGTACGTGGTGCCGCTGCTGCTCGCCGCGACCGCCGGCACGGTCGGCAACGCGGGTCTGATGCTGTACTCGATGGGCCTGGACCTGGACGCGATCCTGCCCCGGGCGACCCGGGCGCGGGCGACGCTGGTGGTGGCGGCGGTGGCGACGGCCTTCGTCTTCCTCGGCCACTTCGCCTCGGACGCGCAGTCGGCGATGACCTCGTTCGTCCTGCTCCTGACGGCGATCGGCACGCCGTGGGCGGTCATCACGCTGATCGGTCACGCGCGCTGCAGGGGCGAGTACGACCCGGAGGCGCTCCAGGTCTACAACCGCCGGGCGCGGGGCGGCGCGTACTGGTACACGGCCGGCTGGCACCCGCGGGCGACGTTGAGCTGGGCGCTGGGTGCGGGCGTGGGCCTCGCGGCGGTGTCGACACCGCTGTACGAAGGGCCGCTGCTGGCCCTGACGGGCGGAATCGACTGCAGCTTCGTGCTGTCGGGACTGGTGGGCGGCGCGCTGTACGCCGCCCTGACGCCCGCCTCCGGGACCGCGCGCACCGCGCGGCCGGCGGCCGCGGAGGCCCTGGTCGACTAGTCGACCCGTGGTCCCGTGATCCCGTAGACCCGTGGTCCCGTAGACCAGTGATCCCGTGATCCCGTAGACCCGTGGTCCCGTCGGCCGATCCATCGGTCGACGGGACCACGGGCTTCTGGCTACTGACCCAGCTGGTGCGTCCAGCCGTGCACGTCCTCGGACTTGCCCGTCTGGATGGCCAGGAGCGCGTCGCGCAGCTTCATCGTGACCTCGCCGGGCTGCCCGCCCGACTGCTGCCACTCGCCGCGCGCCGACTTCACCGTGCCGACGGGCGTGATGACCGCGGCCGTGCCGCAGGCGAAGACCTCGGTGAGGGTGCCGTTCGCGGAGTCGGCCTGCCACTGGTCGATGGAGACCCGGCCCTCCTCGGAGGTGTAGCCGAGGTCCTTGGCGAGCTGGAGGAGCGAGTCACGGGTGATGCCCGCGAGCAGGGAACCGGTGAGGGTCGGCGTGACGATCTTGTCCCCGTACACGAAGTACAGGTTCATCCCGCCGAGCTCCTCGACCCACTTGTGCTCCACCGCGTCGAGGTAGGCGACCTGGTCGCAGCCCTTCGCGGCGGCCTCGGCCTGGGCCAGCAGGGAGGCCGCGTAGTTGCCGCCGGTCTTGGCGTCGCCCACGCCGCCCGGGACGGCGCGGACGCGGTCCTCGGAGAGCCAGATCGAGACGGGCTTCACGCCACCGGGGAAGTACGGTCCGGCCGGCGAGGCGATGACGACGAAGAGGTACTCGTTCGCCGGCCGCACACCGAGGCCGATCTCGGTCGCGATCATGAACGGGCGCAGGTAGAGGGAGTCCTCGCCGCCGTGCGCCGGGACCCATGCCTTGTCCTGCTGGACGAGGACGTCGCACGCCTCGATGAAGGTCTCGACCGGCAGCTCCGGCATGGCGAGGCGGCGGGCCGAGGCCTGGAAGCGCCGGGCGTTGGCGTCCGGGCGGAAGGTCGCGACGGAGCCGTCGGGACGGCGGTAGGCCTTCAGGCCCTCGAAGATCTCCTGGGCGTAGTGCAGGACGTTCGTCGCCGGGTCGAGGGCGAGCGGGCCGTACGGCACGAGCTGGCCGTCGTGCCAGCCGCGGCCCTCCGTCCAGCGGATGGTCACCATGTGGTCGGTGAAGTGGCGGCCGAACCCGGGGTTGGCCAGGATCGTCTCGCGCTCCGCGTCGGACAGCGGGCTGGAGGAGGGCTTGAGCTCGATCGTGGGCGTCGTCGTCATCAGTGCTAGTCCTTCACCGGTTGTGTGTGACGGACCGCGCTCACGCCGCTATCAGTGCTCTGCTAGGACGTCCGAGCTTTACCGCATGCCGCGGCCCCACGTTCGATTATCGCCCGTGGAGGGCCCTGCGGAAAACGGTGTGACGCGGTCCAGGGTTCGATGGTGGCACCCTGCGACCGCATAGGTACAGCCGCCGGGTGCTCGATGGCGACCCGGCGGCTGTGTGGCGTTCAGTCGGCGGGTCAGCTCGCTACGCGTACCGCGAGCGCGTCGCCGATCTCGTCCGTCGTACGGACGGAGTCACCGCGCTCGGTCAGGTCGGCGGCGACGGCGGCCTCGATGCGGCCGGCCTCGGTCTCGTAGCCGAGGTGGCGCAGGAGGAGAGCGACGGAGAGCACGGTGGCCGTCGGGTCGGCCTTGCCCTGGCCCGCGATGTCGGGCGCGGAGCCGTGGACGGGCTCGAACATGGACGGGAACTCGCCGCTCGGGTTGATGTTGCCGGAGGCGGCGACGCCGATGCCGCCGGAGACGGCCGCGGCGAGGTCCGTGATGATGTCGCCGAAGAGGTTGTCGGTGACGATCACGTCGAACCGCTCGGGCTGCGTGACGAGGAAGATCGTCGCCGCGTCCACGTGCAGGTAGTCGGTGGTGACCTCGGGGAACTCCTCGGCCACCTTGTTGAAGATGTTGGTCCAGAGGTGACCGGCGTACGCCAGGACGTTGTTCTTGTGGACCAGCGTCAGCTTCTTGCGCGGGCGGGCCTGGGCGCGGGCGAAGGCGTCACGGACGACGCGCTCGACGCCGAAGGCCGTGTTGACCGAGACCTCGGTGGCGACCTCGTGCGGGGTGCCGGTGCGGATCGAGCCGCCATTGCCGGTGTACGGACCCTCGGTGCCCTCGCGGACCACGATGAAGTCGATCTCGGGCGCGCCCTTGAGCGGGGTCGAGACGCCCGGGAGCAGCTTCGACGGCCGCAGGTTGACGTGGTGGTCGAAGAGGAAGCGGAGCTTCAGCAGGAAGCCGCGCTCCAGCACGCCGGACGGGACCGACGGGTCGCCGATCGCGCCGAGCAGGATGGCGTCGTGGCGCTTGAGGTTCTCGACGTCGGCGTCGGTGAGGGTCTCACCGGTCGCGTGGTAGCGCTTGGCGCCGAAGTCGTACTCCTCCGTCTCCAGCTTCACATCCTGCGGAAGCGCGGCAGCGAGGACCTTGAGGCCCTGGGCCACGACCTCCTGGCCGATGCCGTCGCCGGGAATGACTGCGAGATTGATGCTGTGAGACATGTCGGCACCCTACTCCTCGTCCCATCGTCTGACACTCATCGTCCACGATGCGGACGGTGGCGCGTTGCGCCCGCCGGTCACGTCCGGCGGGCACGACGGCGCGCGGGCAGGTCGGGTCAGTGGCCCGTGGACCCGCCGTTGTCACGGCGGTCGAGGGCGCGCTGGAGGGCGGCGGCGGCGTTCTTGCGGGCGTCGTCGGCACCCGGGCGGGCGACGGAGTGACGGACTCGGCGGGCGGTCTCAGCGGCCATGGGGGATCGACTCCTTGAGATCAGTGGTGCTCCGAGAGCGGAGCTCAGTGGTGATCGAAGGCGCCGGAAGAGGCGGGGAGCGGGCCCGCAGGGGTTGCCTGCACGAGGGGCAGCGCGCTCACGACCGCCATTCGCTGATGGAGCGAGACGTTCGGCTCCTACAAAGCTAGGACAGCCGCCCTCATCTGTCTCCACAATTACTCGGACTTCCTACTATCTGAGACGGCCACAGGGCTCCGATCAGCGCGCGCCGGCGCGCAGTTCCCGGATGAGCGCCCGCACGGCGAGGGATTTCGCCAGCTCAGGGGTGGTGACATAGCCGACGGACCGGGTCGGGCGGGCCGGACCGAGATCGGCGATCTCCACCGAGGGCGGTGCTCCGATCAGGGAGAGCTCCGGCATCACGGCCATGCCGAAGCCACTGCTCACCATCGAGAGGACGGCTCCGTCGTCCTCGGCCTCGACGGTCGCCGCGGGCAGCCAGTCCTGCTCGGCCCACCAGCGGCGGGTGTACGAGGTGCAGTTCTCCACCCAGTCCACCAGCGGCAGCGTGCGCGGCGCCGCGTGCCCGGCCGGGTGCACCAGCGCGTACCCCTCCTCGACCAGCACGCCGCCCACGAGCTCCGGCGGTACGGGAGAGGTCGTCCCGATCGTCGCGATGCCCAGGTCCGCCCGCCCGTCGAGGACCTCGCCGGCCGCCCCGCGCCCGACCTCCCGGACGATCCGCACCTCGGGGACGATGCCCGGATGCCGGGCCGCGAGCCGTTCGAGGGCGGGCGGGAGCAGCCGCAGCGCGGCGCTGCGGAAGGCGGCGATCCGCAAGGGCCCGGCGACAGCGCCCGTTCCGGCCCCGGCGGCGCCCTCCCCCGCCGCGCGCACCTCGGCACCCATCACCTCCAGGAGCCGCAGCACCCGCCGCGCGTGGGCGAGGGCCCGCTCCCCGGCGACGGTGGGCGCGGCTCCGGTGCGCCCCCGCTCGAAGAGGACGGCGCCGAGCTTCCGCTCGCTGGTCCGCACCGAGTGCGAGACGGCGGACTGGGTCATGCCGAGCGCCGCGGCCGCCGCGGAGAAGCCGCGCTCGCTCCCGACGGCGACGAGAATGCGCAGTTCGCGCGGCGCAAGGTCGGTCATGACAGCTCTCACCTCGGACTATGAGCGACTTCGATGGGTCGGACGGACCCATCGAAGGAACCTACTGCCCGACCCCCGGATTCCTTCCTACGGTCTCCCCCATGACGCACGACGCCACCATGATCACCGTCCACCAGACCGCCCGCCCCGAGGGCTTCCCCACCCCCGGTCACTTCGCCTTCGTCGAGTCCCCCGTGCCCGATCCGGCGCCCGGTACCGCGCTGGTCGAGAACCTCCTGTGGTCCGTCGACCCGTACCACCGCGAGGCGATGGACGGGGACTTCCTGTGGACGCTCGGCTCCCCCATGGAGGGCCGCACCCTCGGCCGGGTCGTCGACTCCCGCACCCCCGCGCTCTCCCCCGGCGACCTGGTCCTGCACCGCAAGGGCTGGCGCACGCACTCCGTCCTCGCGCCGGACGAGGTGCGCGCCGTGCCGGACTTCGACGGCGTACCGCTCGCCGCGCACCTGAGCGTCCTGGGCGGTACGGGCCTGTCGGCGTACGTCGGCCTGACCCGGATCGCGCGCCTGAAGCCGGGCGAGGACCTGTTCGTCTCGGCCGCCGCGGGCGGGGTCGGCACGGCCGCGGGACGCTTCGCGCGACTGCTGGGCGCGGGGCGGCTGGTCGGCAGCGCGGGGTCGGCACGGAAGGTCGCGTACCTGACGGAGGAGGTGGGCTTCGACGCCGCCTTCGACCACCACGACGGACCGGTGAGGGAGTTGCTCGCGAAGGCGGCCCCGGACGGGGTCGACGCCGTGCTCGACGGGGTGGGCGGGGACCACCTGGAAGCCGCGATCGCCACGCTGCGCGAGCACGGCCGGATCGCCTGGGTCGGCGCCGTCGCCCAGTACCACTCGCTCGCCACTCCCCCGCCGGCCCCGCGCAACCTCTTCGACCTGGTCGAGAAGAGCATCCGGCTCGAAGGCTTCCTGGTGCGCGACCACGCGGACGCGCAGGAGGAGTTGTACGCGTTCGCGGTCCCGCATCTGCGCAGCGGACGGCTGCCGCTGGACATCACGGTCACCGACGGCTTCGAGCACATCGTCGAGGCCTTCCTGGGGATGCTGCGCGGCGAGAACACCGGCAAGATGCTGGTGGCCCGATCCAGCTAGCCCACCCATCTAGATTGCATTCCTACCTAGGTGGTGATGGAATGCAGCCATGGCCGCAGACCGCAGATCCAGCTGGCTCAAGGGAGTCCTCGACCTGCTCGTCCTCTCCTGCCTGACCGACGGCGAGAGTTACGGGTACGAGATCGCCAAGGCGCTCGGCCGGGCCGGGCTCGGCGAGATCAAGGGCGGCACGCTCTATCCGGTGCTGAACCGGCTGGAGGAGGCCGGCCTCGTCGAGGCCGAGTTCCGTGCCGCCGAGCGCGGACCGGGGCGCCGCTACTACCGGCTCACCGAACGGGGCCGTGAGGAGCTCGCGGCCGAGAGCGGGGCCTGGCTGGACTTCCACCACGCCGTACAGACCATGCTGCACCCAGGGGGAACGACATCATGACGACCGACGCGTACTTCGAGGAGCTGGCCGCGGCCCTGCGCACGGCCGGGGTCCCGGCGGAGCAGATCGCCTCGACCGTGGCCGATCTGCGCGCGCACCTGGCGGAGACCGGGACGGACGCCGTGGAGGAGTTCGGCCCCGCGACCGCGTTCGCGGCGCAGCTCGGCGGGGTCGTACCGCCGCCCGGCGCGCCCGAGGAGGCGGCGGAGAGCTGGACGTGGACGGCGGACCTCTTCAACGACCGGCGGATGCTGGCGATCCACGGCGACCAGGGGTGGGAGGTCGAGTCGCTGGACTCCGTCGGCCGTTTCGTCTGCCGCCGCGCTCCGGGCCAGGCGCTGCGCTGGGAGTACCGGCGCGAGGTCATCAGGGGCCGCCGCAAGGACCAGGTGCTCGCCGAACTCTCGCCGGAGGGGTGGGAGTTGTGCGGCGAGTGGATGGTGTACGGCTACTTCAAGCGCCCCAAGGCCGCCAGCGCGGGCCCGGCGGGCGCCCTGGACACCCTGCCCGCCACGCCCGCCCAGTGGCTCTTCCTGAGCCGCCGCGGCAAGGCGCTGCTCGGCTGCTGGATGCTGCTCTCGGCCGCCGCCGCCCTGACCCTCGGCCTGCCGGGGTACGTCATGCTGCTCATGGGCCTGGGCGCCCTGGTGTCCTCCGTGGTCACGTCGAGGCTGGAGACGGCGCGCGGCGAGGTCGCCGCGGCGGCGGCAGCGCGGAACGCGGACGACGCGCCCCCCGCACCGCCGAAGCACTGACCCGCCCGGAGCCCCTCAGAGCACGTCGCCGTCGCGCCAGTCGAAGACGAGCGCGGCGGCGGGGCCCGGCAGCCGCCGGCCGCCCGCCGACCGCACGTAGGTCGAGTCCTCCTCCTCGGGCAGGTGGACGATCCCCTCGGGGCCGAGCGCCTCGATCCGGCCCTCCCAGAGCCGCCAGCCCCGCGCCGTGTAGAGCGCGGCCCCTTCGTCGGAGGCGGACAGCGCCCCGAACGCGTACGCCCCGTCGATCACCCGCTCCAGCTCGGCCATCACCCGCCCGCCGAGCCCCTCCCTGCGCCGGTCGCCCCGCACCCCGACCCCCTCGACGTAACCGACGCGGTACGACCGGCCGTCGTGGAGCACGCGCCGCATGATGACGCTGCCGTGCGCGGCGATCCCGCGCTCGTCCTCGACCCAGGCGTGGACGCCGCCGAGGGCGTGGTCCCAGTCCTCGTCCGAGAATCCGCCGCCGAACGCGGCGTCGAGCATCTCCCGTACGGCGCGGAGCCGTTGGGGCCCGAGTTCATGGGTGGGGGCAGTGTGGAGAGAGTCCGTCATGCCCCCAGTGTGCCCACCCTCCCGGCTAACCGTTAAAGATTTCTTGACAGGTTAGAAGTGCTCCTGTTTGACTCTCTCCGTAACCACTCACACCACCCCAGGGGGTTAGGGATGTCGAGCGTGAAGCAGCAGGTGCAGCAGGTGCAGCAGGTCCACCACCGCACGGTCACCGTTCGGGGCCACGAGATCTTCTACCGGGAGGCGGGGCCCGCCGACGCGCCCGTCCTGCTCCTGCTGCACGGCTTCCCGACCAGTTCGCACATGTTCCGCGACCTGATCCCGCGCCTCGCCGATGTCCCCCAAGCTCTCGGCTCCGCTCGTGCAGGGAGGGGCCCCCTTCGCCTCATCGCCCCCGACCACCTGGGCTTCGGCCGCAGCGCGGCGCCCTCGGCGGCCGAGTTCGACTACACCTTCGCCGAACTCGCCGCCATCACCGAGGAGTTCACCGAGGCCCTCGGTCTGGACCGGTTCGCGATCTACATCCAGGACTACGGCGCCCCGATCGGCCTCCGCCTCGCCCTCGCCCACCCCGAGCGCGTCACCGCGATCGTCACCCAGAACGGGAACGCGTACGAGGAGGGCCTCGGCGCCGACGCCTGGGCGCCCGTCCTCGCGCTGATCGCCGAGCGCACCCCCGCGACCGAGGAGCCGGTCCGCGCGATCCGCTCCCTCGACGGGATCAGGTGGCAGTACGAGACCGGCGTCCCTGCCGAGTTCCGCGACCTGCTCAGCCCCGACGCCTGGTACCACGACGCCGCCCTCATGGCGCGTGACGGCCAGGACGAGATCCAGCTCGGCCTGATCGCGGACTACGGCTCCAATTTCGCGCTCTACCCGGCCTTCCACGACTACTTCCGCTCCACCGGGGTCCCGCTGCTCGCCGTCTGGGGCGAAGGCGACGAGGTCTTCGTCCCCGCGGGCGCGAAAGCCTTCCTCCGCGACCTCCCGGACGCGGAGGTCCACCTCCTGCCGACAGGGCACTTCGCCCTGGAGACCCACGCGCCGGCGATCGCCGCGCTGATCGGGGACTTCCTGGCACGGCGTGTCCCCGTCAGGCCGTAGCCTTCTCCAGGTCACGGGTCATGCGCTCCACCCAGTCGGTGAAGCCCTCACGATGGAGGCCGTCACCCGCGCGGAGGGCCGCGACCTGCGCGTCCGTGAGCCGGTCGGACCCCGGCTCGGTCATCAGCCGGTACAGCTCCTTCATCAGGGACGCCATCCGCACCGCGTCTTGGTGCTCGATCGCGTCGACCCCGTGCCCGGGGCCGAGTGTCGTCGAACCAGGCATGGCCTACCTCCTCACCGAGCCCCCTCCCAGCAGCGTAAGCCCGCGGAATGAGAACCGCCCCCGTCCTCAGTTGGGGGACCGAGGAGGGGGGCGGTGTTCGGGGGGAGCTACGGCATCAGCCCATGTGCGGGTAGCCGTACTCGGTCGGCGGGACCAGGGTCTCCTTGATCGCGCGGGTCAGCGTCCAGCGCATCAGGTTCTGCGGGGCGCCGGCCTTGTCGTTGGTGCCGGAGGCGCGGCCGCCGCCGAAGGGCTGCTGGCCGACGACGGCGCCGGTCGACTTGTCGTTGATGTAGAAGTTGCCCGCGGCGAAGCGGAGCTTCTCCATCGCGTCGGCCGCGGCCGCCCGGTCACCGGCGATGATCGAGCCGGTCAGCGCGTACGCCGACACCGACTCCATCTGCGCCAGCATCTCCTCGTACTTCTCGTCCTCGTAGACGTGGACGGCGAGGATCGGGCCGAAGTACTCGGTCGTGAAGACCTCGTTCTCCGGGTCGGTGCACGCGATGACGGTCGGACGGACGAAGTAGCCCTCCGAGTCGTCGTACGTGCCACCGGCGACGATCGTGCAGGAGGCGTCGGCCTTCGCGCGGTCGATCGCGGCCTTGTTCTTGGCGAACGAACGCTCGTCGATGACGGCGCCGATGAAGTTCGACAGGTCGGTGACGTCACCCATGGTGATGCCGTCGACCTCGGCCGCGAACTCCTCCTTGAAGCCCGAGTTCCAGATCGAGGCCGGGACGTACGCACGCGAGGACGCGGAGCACTTCTGGCCCTGGAACTCGAAGGAGCCGCGGGTCAGCGCGGTCTTCAGGATCGCGCGGTCGGCGCTCGGGTGGGCGACGACGAAGTCCTTGCCGCCGGTCTCGCCGACGATCCGCGGGTAGGAGCGGTACTTCTCGATGTTGGTGCCGACCGTCTTCCACAGGTGCTGGAAGGTCTTGGTGGAACCGGTGAAGTGGATGCCCGCCAGGTCGGGGTGGTTCAGCGCCACCTCGGAGACGGCGATGCCGTCGCCCGTGACCAGGTTGATGACGCCCTTCGGCAGACCGGCCTCCTCCAGGAGCTCCATGAGGAGCACGGCGGAGTGGGTCTGGGTCGGGGACGGCTTCCAGATCACCACGTTGCCCATGAGGGCGGGGGCGGTGGGCAGGTTGCCCGCGATGGCCGTGAAGTTGAACGGCGTGATCGCGTAGACGAAGCCCTCCAGCGGGCGGTGGTCGAGGCGGTTCCACACACCCGGGGAGTTCGCCGGCGGCTGCTCGGCGAGGATCTGACGGGCGTACGCCACGTTGAAGCGCCAGAAGTCGACGAGCTCGCAGGGGGTGTCGATCTCGGCCTGCTGCGCGGTCTTGGACTGGCCCAGCATCGTGGAGGCGGCCAGCGTCTCGCGCCAGGGGCCGGCGAGCAGCTCGGCGGCGCGCAGGATGATCGCGGCGCGGTCGTCGAAGGCCATCGCGCGCCAGGCCGGGGCGGCGGCCAGGGCGGCGTCGATGGCGTCCTGGGCGTCGGCCTCGGTGGCGCCGGCGAAGGTGCCGATGACGGACTTGTGGTTGTGCGGCTGCACGACGTCGACGCGCTCGCCGCCGCCCATGCGCTTGACGCCACCGATGGTCATCGGCAGCTCGCGCGGGTTCTCGGCCAGCTCCTTGAGCTTGACCTCCAGACGGGCGCGCTCGGGGGAACCGGGGGCGTAGCTGTGCACCGGCTCGTTGACCGGAGCGGGGACCTGGGTCACAGCGTCCATGAGTCTCGTAACTCCTTTTGAGTGGTGGGCTCAGCCCTTGGTGAGGATGGAGCGGACGAAGAAGAGGAGGTTGGCCGGCTTCTCCGCGAGGCGGCGCATGAAGTAGCCGTACCAGTCGGTGCCGTACGCGGTGTAGACACGCATGCGGTGTCCCTCGGCGGCGAGACGGTTCTGCTCCTCGCTGCGGATGCCGTACAGCATCTGGAACTCGTACTCGTCCAGCTTGCGCCCCGCACGGCGGGCGAGCTCCTGGCCGATCGAGATCAGGCGCGGGTCGTGCGAGCCGATCATCGGGTAGCCCTCGCCCTCCATCAGGATCTTCATGATCCGGACGTAGGCCTTGTCGATCTCCGGCTTGTCCTGGAGGGCGACGGAGGCGGGCTCCTTGTAGGCGCCCTTGACGATCCGGACGCGGGAGCCGTTGGCGGCGAGGCGGTGGGCGTCCTCCTCCGTGCGGAAGAGGTACGCCTGGATGACGCATCCGGTCTGCGGGAAGTCCTTCCGCAGCTCCTCGTGGATGGCGAACATCGAGTCGAGGGTGGTGTGGTCCTCGGCGTCCAGGGTGACCGTGGTGCCGATCTCGGCGGCGGCCGCGACGACCGGGCGGACGTTGGCGAGGGCCAGCTCGTGGCCCCCCTCCAGCGCTTGGCCGAACATGGAGAGCTTCACGGACATCTCGGCGCGCTCGCCGAGGCCCAGCTCCTTCAGGCGGCCGATGAGCTCCAGGTACGCGTCGCGGGCGGCGTACGACTGCTCGACGGTGGTGATGTCCTCACCGACGACGTCGAGGGTGACCTCCAGGCCGCGGCAGGTGATGTCCTGGACGATCGGGATGACGTGGTCGACCGTCTCGCCGGCGATGAACCGGTCGACGACCTGCTTGGTCCCGGGCGCGGCCGACACGAAACGGCGCATCTTGTCGCTGCGGGACGCGGCGAGGATCACGGGACCCAGCACGGGGACCTCCAGAAAGCAGGGTGACGAAGGGTGCCGTAACCGATCTTTCGTAAGGAATCGGAACAGCACGGAGAACCACCGTGAAACCTAAGGATCGCTCCGATCCTCTGCCATCGACAGCTGTCACGCATCCGTGGGCGGCATCTCATACATATGTCTGAAGGGGTGCGAGAATGGCGCCGTGAAGGGCGATTACCAAGAACTGGTGGACGAGATCTCCGCGCTGCTCGGGGCGCCCGCGACGCTGGAGAACCGGGACTTCGGGCTGATCGCCTTCGGCGCCCACGACAGCGACGACGACACGGCGATGGACCCCGTCCGTACGCGCTCGATCCTGACCCGGAAGTCGACCCCGGCGGTCCGCGCCTGGTTCGAGGGCTTCGGCATCACCCGGGCGACCGGTCCCGTCCGCATCCCGGCCGCCCCCGACGCGGGCGTCTTCCGCGACCGCATCTGCCTGCCCGTACGCCATCGGGGCGTCGTCCTCGGCTACGTCTGGCTCCTCGATGCCGAGCCCGCGCCGACCCACGCCCAGCTGACCGCCGCCATGGAGGTCGCCACCCGGATCGGCGGCCTCCTCGCCGACGAGGAGCGCGCGGGCGCCGACCTCTCGCGCGAGCTGCGGGCCGCCCTGACGGCCGAGCGCGGCTGGCAGTACGACATGGCCCTCACCGCCCTGCGCTCGGCCCTGGGCGCGGACGCCGAGGGCCTGCACGCCCTGGTGTGCCTCGCGCCGTGGTCCGACGAGGACAGCCCCTCCTCCCGTACGGTCCCGGGGGCCGCGGTCCTGTGCACGGTGCCGTGGCGCGCTCCGGCGGGCGGCGAGCCCGGGCCGGGGGCAGCGGCCGGAGCGGCCTCGACGGGCCGCGCCCTCGCCGTCCTCGTCCGCCTCCGGGCCGCCGACAACCTCGCGCCCGCGGTGACCGCCGCCGAACGGCTCCGGGGCGCGGCGGGCGAGGGCGCCGTCACCGGGATCGCCTCGCCCCGCCGCGGGCTCGCGGACCTGGACGTCTCCTGGCGCGAGGCCACCGCGGCCGCCCGCACCGCGAGCGCCCAGCCGCACCTGGGGCCGGTCGCCGAGTGGGCCACCCTCGGCCCGTACCGCCTGCTCACCGCCCTCCCGCCGGCCGAGCCCGATCCCGCGGTCCGCACCCTGCTCACCCCCGCACACCACGAACTGGCCCGCACCGCCGAGGTGTTCCTCGACAACGCGGGCCAGGCCGGACGCACGGCGACCGCCCTCGGCATCCACCGGCAGACCCTCTACTACCGTCTCTCCCGCGTGGAACAGCTGACGGGCCTCGACCTCGACGCGGGCGAGGACCGCCTGTTGCTGCACATGGCCCTCAAGGCCGCCAGGCTCTGAGAACGGGCCGCGCCGACCGGTACATAGGATCTCCCCATGAACACGGGGAGTTGGACGGCACCGACGTACACCGAGCAGCTGCTGTACGAGGCCGGTGAGCGCGGGGACCGGGAGGCCGCCCTGGACGCCCTCGGGCGGACCCGCCTCTATGTGCTCCTCCCCCGGCTCCAGGCCGACGTGCCCGGCCACAGCCCGCCGCTCCCCCACCAGCGCGACAGGGCCGGCCTGCGCACCGTGGTGCCGGTCCTCACCGAGGGCATGCTCCCGCCGTGGCACCCGGAGTGGGTGTTCAAGCAGACCACCCTCGGCCGGCTCGCCGCGGCCTGGCCGAACGACCGGTGGCGGCTCGCGGTCAACCCGGACACCCCGTGCGCGACCGTCCTGCCGGCCAGGTCCGGCGACCGGAGGGCCTGGCGGGAGGCCGAGGCCCACGGCGGCGGGCCCGCGCGGCTGCGGCTGCTCACGCACGCCGGCGAGCATCTGCACGGGCCGGTCGCGCAGGCACTCGCCCTCGGCGCGCACCTCGCCGTCCTCAACGGCCTGGTGTGGAACCGGCTCGGCGCCCAGTACGAGGACTACCCGTCGGACGTCTCGCGGTTGCGGAACCCCTGGGCCGTCCACCAGCGCTCGGACGTCCGGGACAAGGTGCGGACGCTGATCGCGACCCGGCTCGTCGGCCGGGTCCCCGAGTCGGTCCTGGCGGTCCGGCGCCGGCTCACCGCCCGGCAGGGCGGCCCGCCCACGGCCGAGCAGTGGACGTCCGCCGTCACCGAGACGGCCGAGCGGGACGACCGCTGGGGCGAGGACCCGGCGGAGGCCGCCGAGTTCCTGCGCCGGATCACCCACTACGAGCACCGGTTCCGGGTCGACGGCCTGCTCCCGCCGGACGGCCGGGTCGACACCCTCGCCGCCTTCGACCACGGCCGGGCCGTGAACGTCGTACGGCTCGCGCTCGGCGCCCGCTACGTCGATCCGCAGGAGGCGGAGCGGTCCGTGCTCCAGGTCCTCGAAGCGGCCCGGCCCGTCTACCGCTCCTGGACGGAGTTCTCGCTCGGCTATCTGCTGGCCCGGCTGATCCACTTCGACGAGGGCGACCCGGAGCCGATGTACCAGGAGTCCCTGGCCATCCACCACGCCCTCACCCAGGACCCGTCGAGCCCCTACCGGAACATCCCATGGTCATGAACTTCCGCCGTTCCCGCACCGACCACGCCGCCCCGTGGATCCCGCCGTCCGAGACCGAGCAGCTGCTCCACGAGGCGGTGCTGAGCGGCGACCTCAGGGCGCAGCTACGGGCCCTCGCCGGCGCCGAACTCTTCATCGGCGCCCCCAAGGCGGAGGTCGACGCCGACCCGGACAGCATCTGGTGGCGCAGCCGGCCGGCGCCGAAGGGGCTCCGCGTCCGGCCGGTGCTCACCCGCGGCATGCTGCCGCCCTGGCACCCGGACTGGGTGTTCCACCAGGTGAACCTGCGCAGGATCGCCGAGTTCGAGTGGCGCGACCCGCGGGTCCTGCTCGCCGTCAACGGCGGCACCCCCGGCGAGCTGCTGCTGTCCGCGACCCCGGACCGCCGCGCCTGGTGGCTGCGCGCGTACGCCGAGGAAGAGCGGAGCACGAAGGGCCGGTTGGTCGCCCTGCGCAACGGCCCGCTGCACGGGCCGCTCGCCTTCGGTCTGGCCTGCGGCACGCATCTGGCGTTCGGCAACGGCGTCCCGTGGAACGACGTGGGCACGGCCTACATGGGGTACACGATCATCCTCGACACCCTCCGCGAGGGGTGGGGCGTCACCGAACGCGAGGGCTGGCGCAGGCAGTTGGACGCGCTGCTCGACGGGCGCAACAGCCCGCCGGAGCCGGACTTCGTCCTGCGGGTCCGCGAGGAGCTGCGGGTCGCCCGCGGCGCGGTCCCCTCCCCGGACGAGTGGCGCGAGACGGCCGCGGGACACGCCCAGGACCTGGGCGCGAGCCCCGCGACGGTGCGGGCGATCGAGGAGCTGGTCCGCCGCGTCCTGCGCTACGAGGCCCGGTTCCGCGCCGACGGGCTGCTGCCGCCGGACGGGCGGGTGCGCAGGACGGTCGCGTACGACTACGGGCGCGCGGTGAACGTGGCCCGCTGGGGCCTGACGGCCCGCTTCTGCGCGCCCCCCGAGGCCGAGCAGGCGATCGTGCACGCGGGGGCGCTCGCCCGCTCGGCCTACGGGTCGTGGGAGGAGTACTCGGCGGGGTACGCGCTGGGCCGCGTCCTGCGCTTCGACGGAGAGGAGTACGGGCCGTACCACGAGGACAACGTGGCCGCCCACCGCGCCCTCACGGAGCACGAGGGCAGCCCGTGGCGGAACATCCCGTGGCGCTGAGCCGGGTCGACGCTATCGGTCCCCCATCAGCACCTTGAGCCCCTCGGTCAGGTCGTCCGCCGTCGGGGCCGTCTCGGGGTCGACCATCCACTGGATCATCACGCCGGCGGCGAGCGCCTGACAGAGCAGACCCGCCACCCGGGCCTTCTCCGGGTCCGCGTCCGGGTCGAGGCCGAGGAAGACCTCCGCCATGCCCAACCTGCCCTCGCGCTGCGGCTCCTTGATGGCCTCGCGGAGCTTCTCGTCGTCGTCGAGGCGGGTGACGACCTCCGTCTGGAGCTTCCAGAGGGGGCGGCTGGCCTCGGCGGCGGCGATCACCTGCTCCCAGACCGCGTGGAAGCGGGCGTACGGGTCGGCCGGCAGCGTCTTCCTGTCCTCACCGCTGCCCGCGGGGCCGACGCGGTTGCCCCACTCCTCGGTCAACGCGAGGAAGGCCTGCTGGAGCAGGGCGTCCTTGGAGCCGTAGTGGTAGCCGATGGAGGCGAGGTTGGTGCCCGAGGCGGCGACGATGTCGCGGGCCGTGGTCCGGGCGTAACCCTTCTCCAGGAGGCAGCGCTTGGCGCCGTCGAGCAGGTCTTCCTTGTGTCCCATGACAGCACTGTACCCGGCCGCTAGACAGTCGTGTAAGACGCTTGTCTAGTGACCGGGTACGGGGTTGCTCCGGGCGGGAACCCGATCAGACCAGGTTGACCGAACGGGCCGACGCCGCGCCGATCTCGGCCGCGATCTCCGCGAGCACCGCCGCCGGGACCGTGTCGTCGACGGTGAGCACGACGAGCGCCTCGCCGCCCTCCTCCGCGCGCGCCACCTGCATGCCCGCGATGTTCAGACCGGCCTCGCCGAGGATCCGGCCGACGGTGCCGACGACACCCGGGCGGTCCTCGTAGCGCAGCACCACCATGTGGTCGGCGAGCGCCACGTCCACGTCGTAGTCGCCGACGGCGACGATCTTCTGGAGGTGCTTGGGGCCGGCCAGCGTGCCGGAGACCGCGACCTCCTCGCCGTTGCCCAGGGTGCCGCGCACGGTGACCACGTTGCGGTGGTCGGGGGACTCGCTGGAGGTCGTGAGCCGGACCTCGACACCGCGCTCCTGGGCGAAGAGCGGGGCGTTGACGTACGACACGGTCTCGTCGACCACGTCCTCGAACACGCCCTTGAGCGCGGAGAGTTCGAGCACCTTCACGTCGTGCTGGGTGATCTCGCCGTACACCTCGACGTCGAGCCGCGCCGCGACCTCGCCCGCGAGCGCGGTGAAGATCCGGCCGAGCTTCTCGGCGAGCGGCAGACCGGGCTTGACGTCCTCGGCGATGACACCGCCCTGGACGTTGACCGCGTCCGGGACCAGCTCACCGGCGAGCGCGAGCCGCACCGAGCGGGCGACCGCGATACCGGCCTTCTCCTGCGCCTCGTCCGTGGACGCGCCGAGGTGCGGGGTGCAGACGACCTGGTCGAGCTCGAAGAGCGGGGAGTCCGTGCAGGGCTCCTTCGCGTACACGTCGAGGCCCGCGCCCGCGACCCGGCCCTCCTTGAGCGCCGAGTACAGCGCCTCCTCGTCCACGATCCCGCCGCGCGCGGCGTTGACGATCCGGACGGACGGCTTGACCTTGTGCAGCGCCTCGTCGCCGATGAGACCGAGGGTCTCGGGGGTCTTCGGCAGGTGGACGGTGATGAAGTCGGCGACCTCCAGGAGCTCGTCCAGGGTCAGCAGCTTCACCCCCATCTGGGCGGCGCGGGCCGGCTGCACGTAGGGGTCGTAGGCGACGATCTTCATGCCGAACGCGGACATCCGCTGGGCGACCAGGACGCCGATGCGGCCGAGGCCGACGACACCGAGGGTCTTCTCGCTGAGCTCGACGCCCGTGTACTTGGAGCGCTTCCACTCGCCGTTCTTCAGCGCGGTGTTGGCCTGCGGGATGTTGCGCGCGGTGGCGACGAGCAGACCGCAGGCGAGCTCGGCGGCGGTGACGATGTTGGAGGTCGGGGCGTTCACGACCATCACGCCGGCCTTGGTGGCGGCGGAGACGTCCACGTTGTCCAGGCCGACACCGGCGCGGGCGACGACGCGGAGCTTGTTGGCGGCGGCGATGGCCTCGGCGTCGACCTTGGTCGCGGAGCGGACCAGGATCGCGTCCACGTCGGCGATGGCGGGGATCAGCTCGGCGCGGTCCGCGCCGTTGCAGTGCCGGATCTCGAAGTCCGGGCCCAGGGCGTCGACGGTGGCGGGCGACAGCTCTTCAGCGATGAGTACGACGGGTTTCGAGCTCACGTGAGTCCTCACAGATCCAGTGCGGACGGCCGTCCCGACGGCCGCATGCGGTGGAGGGGGCTTGCCGCGTGAAAGCGCACGACGCTGTGGGCCTGAACGCGAATGGTGTTGAGCAGTGTAGTGGTGCACTGGCGCGATTCATGCGCCTCGTTGGAAGGATCACCCGTCCGTGGTTGGACGGCCTGTCCAACGAAGTGGAGCGGGCCGGACACAGTGTCCGGCCCGCTCCGCCGAGGCTTACGCCTCCTCGTCGTTCACCCAGCTCATGAGCTTGCGCAGCTCCTTGCCGGTGGTCTCCAGGAGGTGCTTCTCGTCCTGGGTCTTGTACTCGTTGTACTTCTTCAGACCGCCGTGGTACTCGTCCATCCAGTTCTGGGCGAAGGTGCCGTCCTGGATCTCCGCGAGGACCTGCTTCATCTCGGCCTTGGTGGCGTCCGTGATGATGCGCGGGCCGGTGATGTAGTCGCCCCACTCGGCGGTCTCGGAGACGGACCAGCGCATCTTCTCCAGGCCGCCCTCGTACATGAGGTCGACGATGAGCTTCAGCTCGTGCAGGCACTCGAAGTAGGCGATCTCCGGCTGGTAGCCGGCCTCGACCAGGGTCTCGAAGCCCGCCTTGACCAGCGCGCTGGCGCCACCGCAGAGGACGGCCTGCTCGCCGAAGAGGTCGGTCTCGGTCTCCTCGGTGAAGGTCGTCTTGATGACGCCCGCACGGGTGCCGCCGATGGCCTTGGCGTACGAGAGCGCCAGGGCGAAGGCGCCGCCCGTGGCGTCCTGCTCGACCGCGGCGATCGCGGGGACGCCGCGGCCCTCCTCGTACTGACGGCGGACCAGGTGGCCCGGGCCCTTGGGGGCGACGAGCGCGACGTCGACGCCGGCCGGGGGCTTGATGAAGCCGAAGCGGACGTTGAAGCCGTGGGCGAAGAAGAGGGCCTTGCCGTCCTTCAGGTGCGGGGCGATGGACTCCTCGTAGACCTTGGCCTGGATCGGGTCCGGGATCAGGATCATGATGACGTCGGCCTCGGCCGCGGCCTCGGCGGGCGTGACGACGCGCAGGCCCTGCTCCTCGGCCTTGGCCTTGGACTTGGAGCCCTCGTGCAGACCGACGCGGACGTCGACACCCGAGTCACGGAGCGACAGCGCGTGGGCGTGCCCCTGGCTGCCGTAACCGATCACCGCGACCTTGCGGCCCTGGATGATGGACAGGTCGGCGTCGGCGTCGTAGAACAGCTCGGCCACTGGATTTCTCCTTGATGTGCTGGTGTTGCGTCCCACCGTACGGCGGGGAGCGGGAGGAAGGTTTTCGGGTCTCGCCTGGCGGACCGCCGCGGTGGACGGCGGCCGGCCGGGGTCGACGGTCAGGCGCTGCGGTCGAGGGCCCGCAGGGAGCGGTCGGTGATGGACCGCGCACCACGCCCTATGGCGATCGTGCCGGACTGCACGAGTTCCTTGATGCCGAACTGCTCCAGCATCTTGAGCATCGCGTCGAGCTTGTCACTCGAACCGGTGGCCTCGATGGTGACCGCCTCGGGCGAGACGTCCACGGTCTTGGCGCGGAACAGCTGGACGATCTCGACGATCTGGGAGCGGGTCTCGTTGTCGGCGCGGACCTTCACCAGCACGAGCTCGCGCTGGATCGCAGCGCTGGGCTCGAGTTCGACGATCTTCAGGACGTTCACCAGCTTGTTGAGCTGCTTGGTGACCTGCTCCAGGGGCAGGTCCTCGACATTCACCACGATGGTGATGCGGGAGATGTCGGGGTGTTCGGTGACACCGACGGCGAGCGAGTCGATGTTGAACCCGCGCCGGGAGAAGAGCGCGGCGATCCGGGCGAGGATGCCGGGGGTGTTCTCCACCAGGACGGAGAGCGTGTGCCTAGTCATGTGCGTCGTACCTCTTCCTACGGCTCTCGGTCTCAGTCG
Organism: Streptomyces sp. NPDC047981; assembly: GCF_040653315.1. NCBI lineage: Bacteria > Bacillati > Actinomycetota > Actinomycetes > Kitasatosporales > Streptomycetaceae > Streptomyces > Streptomyces sp. NPDC047981. Next base: position 71,653 of record NZ_JBEZNQ010000002.1, read on the forward strand.
TCTTCGTTGTCGCCGAAGTCGGGGCGGACGCCCCGGGCGGCCATGACCTCGTCGTTGGAGGTGCCGGCGGCGACCATCGGCCAGACCTGGGCGTCCTCGTGGACGATGAAGTCGATCACGACCGGGCGGTCGTTGATGGCGTTGGCCTCTTCGATGACCTTGTCCAGGTCGGCCGGGTCCTCGCAGCGCAGCGCGACACAGCCCATGGCCTCCGACAGCTTGACGAAGTCGGGGATACGGGTGCCCTTGCGGGGCGCCGTGCTGGCGCCGACCTGGGAGCCGGTCGCCTCGTGGCCCGTCTCGTCGGCGTGCAGGACGGTGGAGGAGTAGCGCTGGTTGTAGAAGAGGGTCTGCCACTGGCGGACCATCCCGAGGGCGCCGTTGTTGATGATGGCGACCTTGATCGGGATGTTGTTGAGCGCGCAGGTGACCAGTTCCTGGTTGGTCATCTGGAAGCAGCCGTCGCCGTCGATCGCCCAGACAGGGCGGTCCGGCAGGCCTGCCTTGGCGCCCATGGCGGCCGGGACCGCGTAGCCCATGGTTCCGGCGCCGCCGGAGTTCAGCCAGGTGGCCGGCTTCTCGTAGTCGATGAAGTGGGCGGCCCACATCTGGTGCTGGCCGACGCCGGCCGCGTAGATGGTGTCGGCGGGGGCGAGCTGGCCGATGCGCTGGATGACCTGCTGCGGCGAGAGGCTGCCGTCCTCCGGCAGGTCGTAGCCGAGCGGGTAGGTCTCGCGCCAGCGGTTCAGGTCGCTCCACCAGGCGGTGTAGTCGCCCTTGTTGCCCTCGGCGGCCTCGGCCTGGACGGCCTGGACCAGGTCGGCGATGACCTCGCGGGCGTCACCGACGATCGGGACGTCGGCGGCGCGGTTCTTGCCGATCTCGGCCGGGTCGATGTCGGCGTGGACGATCTTGGCGAACGGCGCGAAGCTGTCCAGCTTGCCGGTGACGCGGTCGTCGAAGCGGGCTCCGAGGGCGACGATCAGGTCGGCCTTCTGCAGCGCGGTGACGGCGGTGACCGCACCGTGCATGCCCGGCATTCCCACGTGCAGCGGGTGGCTGTCGGGGAACGCGCCCAGCGCCATCAGGGTGGTGGTGACGGGGGCGCCGGTGAGCTCGGCGAGGACCTTCAGCTCGGCGGTGGCGCCGGCCTTCAGGACACCGCCGCCGACGTAGAGGACCGGCCGCTTGGCGGCGGCGATCAGCTTGGCGGCCTCGCGGATCTGCTTGGCGTGCGGCTTGGTCACCGGGCGGTAGCCGGGCAGGTCGGTCTGCGGCGGCCAGCTGAAGACCGTCTTGGCCTGCAGGGCGTCCTTGGCGATGTCGACCAGGACCGGGCCGGGGCGGCCGGTAGAGGCGATGTGGAAGGCCTCGGCGATCGTCCGCGGGATGTCCTCGGCCTTGGTGACCAGGAAGTTGTGCTTGGTGATCGGCATCGTGATGCCGCAGATGTCCGCCTCCTGGAAGGCGTCCGTGCCGATGGCCTTCGAGGCGACCTGACCGGTGATCGCGACCAGCGGGACGGAGTCCATGTGGGCGTCGGCGATCGGGGTGACCAGGTTGGTGGCGCCCGGGCCCGAAGTGGCCATGCACACGCCGACCTTGCCGGTGGCCTGGGCGTAGCCGGTGGCCGCGTGGCCCGCGCCCTGCTCGTGGCGGACCAGGATGTGGCGGACCTTCTGCGAGTCCATCATCGGGTCGTACGCGGGCAGGATGGCGCCGCCCGGAATGCCGAAGACGGTGTCGGCCCCTACTTCCTCGAGAGAACGGATGAGGGACTGCGCACCCGTGACGTGCTCGACGATGGTGGCGGACTGTCCGCCGTTACGGGTCCGCGGCTGCGGATGGTGCCCGGTGGCCTGCTCGGTCATCAGCATTCTCTTCTCGAAGCAGAGGGTCTTTGCGGGGGTTTTGCCAGAGTTTGGGGTGAGCCGGTGCAACAAAAAACCCCTCGTGCCGTCAGGCAAGCGAGGGGAGCGCGTCGGGTGCGTTCAAGCCGGGCCTTCAGGCCCTGCTTCAGCCGACGCGCTTTCCAAGTACGAGAATTCGGGTGCGCATGGCACTGACCCTCCCCCCGACCCACTACCAGTGTCAAGTGGGTGGGACGGGCGTCTCATTATTTGAGCGGATCGGGGGACGCGGGGAGCCTCTCCCCGACCGGAACGGCCGCCCCACCAGGGAGCGGGTACTCGTCCCTGACGAGCGCGCGGCGCAGCCGGTACTCGTCGAGCGGGCCCGAGAAGGCCATGCCCTGGCCATGGGTGCACCCCATGGCACGCAGGGCGAGGACCTGCTCGGGGACGTCCACGCCGTCGGCCACGGACTGGAGCCCGAGGTCCGAGGCGATACGGAGCAGCCCGCTCGTGATCTTACGGAGACGGGCGGATTCGACCACCCCCTCGACGAGCCCTCTGTCCAGTTTCAGTACGTCGACGGGGAGGCGGCGGAGCGCGTTGATCGCCGCGTAGCCGCTGCCGAAGCCGTCGAGGGCGATCCGTACGCCGAGCCGGCGCAGGGCCACCAGACGCTGCTCCAGGTCGTCGAAGGAGACCCGGGGGTCGCTGTCGGCCAGCTCGATCATCAGAGAGCCCGAGGGGAGCCCGTGGCGGGTCAGCAGCGCCTCGACGGAGCCGAGCGGCAGGGAGCGGTCGAGCAGCCGGCGGGCGGGGAGCCGGACGGAGACCGGGGTCCGGTGGCCGAGCTCGGCCCGCTCGGCGGCCTGCTCGACGGCGTGCTCCAGGAGCCAGCGGCCGAGCTCGGCGATGCGCTCGCCGTCGTCGGCGACCCGCAGGAACTCGGCGGGGGTGAAGAGGATGCCCTGCGCGGAGCGCCAGCGTGCCTGGGCGGCGACGGCGGTGATCCGGCCGGTGGCGAGGTCCACGACGGGCTGGTGGAGCAGGGCGAACTCGCCGTCGTCGAGCGCGGTGCGCAGCCGGGTGGCCAGTTCGGTGCGGCGTACGACCTCCGCCTGCATCTGCGGGGCGTACATCTCGACCCGGTCCTTGCCCGCGGCCTTGGCCCGGTACATGGCCAGGTCGGCGTTGCGCAGCAGCTCGCCGGCGCTGATGCCCGGCTCGGCGAAGGCGACGCCGATGGAGGCGGCGACCCGCACCTCGTTCCCTCCGTCGACGCGGTACGGCTGGGAGAGCGTGAGGCGCAGCCGGTCGGCGATCTCGTGGACCTGGCACTCGCGGGCCACGCGGTCCCGTGAGCCGTCGCCGAGGATGAGCGCGGCGAACTCGTCACCGCCGAGCCGGGCGGCGGTGTCGCCGGCGCGCACGGAGTCCTGGAGGCGGCGGGCGGCCTGGACGAGCAGCTCGTCACCGGCCTGGTGGCCGAGGCGGTCGTTGACGCCCTTGAAGCCGTCGAGGTCGATGAAGAGCACGGCGGTGCCGGGGTCGGAGGCGCGGCGGCCCGCGAGCGCCTTGCGGACGCGCCGGGTGAACAGCGAGCGGTTGGGCAGGTCGGTGAGCGGGTCGTGCTCCGCGTTGTGCTGCAACTGGGCCTGGAGGCGGACCCGTTCGGTGACGTCCCGGCTGTTGAAGATCAGCCCGCCCTGGTGGCGGTTGACCGTCGACTCGACGTTGAGCCAGTCGCCGCGGCCGGAGCGGAAACGGCACTCGATCCGGGTGGTCGGCTCCTCCGAGGGAGGAGTGGCGAGAAAGCGCCGGACCTCGTGGACGACCCCGCCGAGGTCCTCGGGATGGATGAGCGAGGCGAGTTCCTCGCCGATCAGGTCCTCGGCCTCCCGGCCGTAGACCCCGGACGCGGCGGGGCTGACGTACCGGAGTATGCCGGTCGGCGCGGCGATCATGATCACATCGCTGGAGCCCTGCACGAGGGACCTGAAGTGGTTCTCCTGCTGGGCCAGTTCATGGGTGAGGGCGATGTTGTCGAGGAGCATGATGCCCTGGCGGACGACCAGGGCGAGCACGACCGTGCAGCCGGTGAGGACGACGACGCGGTCCACTCTGCGTCCCTCGACGACGTTGTACAGGATGCCGAGGGTGCAGACCGCGGCGGCGAGATACGGGGTGAGGGCGGCCAGCGAGCCCGCGATCGGGCGGCTGTGGTGGCGCTGTGCGCGCGCCGCCGCGGAGCCGGGGGCGGGCGAGGTGCGACTCGCCCCCCAGGGGGCGTACGCGAGCAGCAGCGAGCCCGCGAACCAGCCGGCGTCGAGGAGTTGGCCGGAGGTGTAGTTCGCGCGGAGCAGCGGGGAGGTGAAGAGCGCGTCGCACAGCACGGTGAGCGCAAGGGCGGCGATGGCGGTGTTGATCGCCGACCGGTTCAGGTGCGAGCGGCGGAAGTGCAGGGCCAGGACCATGCTGACGAGAACGATGTCGAGCAGCGGGTAGGCGAGGGTGAGCGCGGCCCTGGCGACGCTCTCGCCCTCGAAGTGGGCGGTGTGCGCGAGGGCGAGGCTCCAGGAGAGGGTGAGCAGCGAGCCGCCGATGAGCCAGGCGTCGAGCACGAGGCAGACCCAACCGGCCCGGGTGACGGGCTTCTTGGCGAGGACGAGCAGGCCGACGATCGCGGGCGGCGCGAAGAGCAGGAAGAAGACGTCGGCGAAGGAGGGACTGGGCACCTCCTGGCGGAGCACGACTTCGTACCACCCCCAGACTGCGTTCCCGGCGGCGGCCATCCCCGAGGAGAAGGCGAAGAGCAGCCAGGCGGGGCGGAAGCGGCTCTCGTGCACGCGCGCGTAGAGGAAGCAGGAGACGGCGGCGGCCAGGGCGGCGGCGCTGAGGCCGAAGTCGCCCATGATCAGGGCGAGTCGCTCGGAGCCCCAGCCGAGTGCGGCGCCGGTCGCGTACCCCGCGCAGATGAGTCCGAGGACGACCTGGGTGAGGATCACGGGGCACCCGGAGCGCACGGGTCCCGGCCGGGCCCGCCCCGGTCCGGCGGCGGCTCCGCGCGCGCCCGTGACGCGCCCGCGCTCGATCAGCGCACCGGGGGCGGTCATCGCCCCCGCCGGCCTTCCGTGGGCGTCGGCACGCGAGGGCACGGTAACGCGATCGGCGCCCGGGACCGTGTCGGCGCTGCGCCGGTCGGTCTGGGCGGGCAGGGCGGTGGTCCCGCCCGGCCCTCGGAGGTGGCCGCCGTGCGAGGGCTGCCCGGTGCCGTCGTCGCGGGCGAGGGTCGTCGACGGCGGCGCCGCCGCGTCGGATCGTCGGTCCATCGGCCGTACATCACCCGTCGCCCCCCTCGGAATCTGATGACCCGTCACTTCGCTCCCCGGCGTCAGCTCGTACTCGACGCAGCCCCCCACTTCGGGACGATACACCAGGACCGTCACTCAGGGACAGGGTTGCTGTACTCTCCGTGACGGCCCAGGGGCTCGCGAGAGGCGCACCGAGGGGGCGCGCAGGCCCGGGCGCCTGGTCAGGTGGTCAGCACCACGTTGGCCGGTCGCTCCCCCGCCACGAAGCGGGTGAGCTGGGCGGCGATCAGCCGCTTGGCCCGCGGCATGAACGCCGATGTGGAACCGCCGACATGGGGGCTCACCAGAACACCGGGAGCGTGCCACAACGGGTGACCCGGCGGCAGGGGTTCGGGGTCGGTCACGTCCAGCGCGGCGGTGATCCGGCCGGACTCGACCTCCTTGAGCAGCGCGGCGGTGTCCACCACGGGACCCCGGGCGACGTTCACCAGAAGGGCGTCGTCCTTCATCCGGGCGAGGAAGCCCGCGTCGGCGAGATGCCTGGTCTCCGGCGTGAGCGGAGTGGAGAGCACCACCACGTCGGCCTGCGGCAGCAGGGCCGGCAGCTCCGTCAGAGGGTGGACGGGACCGCGCTCCGTTGTGCGGGCGGAGCGCGCGACGCGCACCACCCGCGCGCACTCGAACGGAGCGAGCCGGTCCTCGATGGCGGCGCCGATGGATCCGTACCCCACGATCAGCACGGACTTGTCCGCGAGCGCGGGGTAGAAACCGGCCCGCCACTCCTCCTTCTCCTGGCCGCGCACGAAACCGGGGATGCCGCGCAGCGAGGCGAGGATCAGGGCGAGGGTGAGTTCGGCGGTGCTGGCCTCGTGGACGCCCTTGGCGTTGCACAGGTCGACCCCCGCGCCCAGCGCGCCGATTCCGGGCGTCACATGGTCCGTTCCCGCCGAAAGGGTCTGGACGACACGGACCGAACTCATCGCGGCGAGCGGCCGGACGGCGATCTCCATGCCCTTCATGTACGGCACCACGTAGAAGGCGCACCGCGCCGGATCGGCGGGGAAGTCGGGACCACCGTCCCAGAAGCGGTAGTTCAGGCCCGACGCGCCCGGGTCGGGAAGCCCTTCGATCTCGTCCGCGGGAATCGGAAGCCACACGTCAGCGGTCGTCTCATCGAGTGTCATGACCGGGAGGCTATGCGAAGAATCCCGGCCGCCATTGGTTACTTTGGGGGAGGCACAGGGAGGGGTACCGGCAGGTGGAGCGCAGGACTATCGGGGCGACGGCGCTCGACGTGGGCGCGGTCGGCCTGGGCTGTATGCCGATGAGCTGGGCCTACAGCTGCTCGCAGCAGCGCGGGGACCGCTCGCTGCGCACGGTGCACGCGGCGCTGGACGCCGGGGTGAGCCTGCTGGACACCGCCGACATGTACGGGCCGTTCACCAACGAGCTGCTGGTGGGGCGGGCGTTGAAGGAGCGCCGGGCGGAGGCGTTCGTGTCGACCAAGTGCGGCCTGCTGGTGGGCGATCAGCACATCGTGGCCAACGGGCGGCCCGGATACGTCCGCCGTGCCTGCGACGCCTCGCTGCGGCGGCTGCAGACGGACGTGATCGATCTCTACCAGCTGCACCGGGCGGACCCGGAGGTGCCGGTCGAGGAGACCTGGGGCGCGATGGCCGAGCTGGTGTCCGCGGGCAAGGTGCGGGCGCTGGGGTTCTGCGCCGTCGGGGCGCGCGCGGCGCGGCGCGGGACGGTGGCAGACGTGTTCGAGGGAACGATCCGGCAGCTGGAGCGGGTCCAGCAGGTGTTCCCGGTGAGCGCGGTGGAGGCCGAGCTGTCCGTGTGGTCGCGGGAGGCCATGGCGCGGCTGCTGCCCTGGTGCGAGGCGCGCGGGGTCGGGTTCCTGGCCGCGATGCCGCTGGGGAACGGGTTCCTGACCGGGACGCTGACGCCGGGCGGCGGTTTCGAGCCGGACGACCCGCGGGCCCGGCACCCTCGGTTCACGGCCGAGATGATGGCCGCGAACCAGCCGCTGGTGGCGGGGTTGCGGCGGGTGGCCGCGCGGCACGGGGAGGACGTGACTCCGGCGCAGGTCGCGCTGGCATGGGCGCTGGCGCAGGGGCCGCACGTGGTGCCGATCCCGGGCGCCAAGCGGGAGCGCTGGGCGGTGGAGAACGCGGGGGCGGCGGAGCTGGTCCTCACGGCCGGGGATCTGGCCGAGATCGCCGGGCTGCCGCGACCGCGCGGTTCCTGGGACTGACGGGCGGGCCCGCGCGGGCGGGAATCCGGCGTGCGGGCATCCGGCGGGCGGGAATCCCGCGGGTGGGAATCCGGCGGGTGGGAACCTGATCGGGCCGAGCGGTGTATCAAGGGTAGTGATCGCCGTTCGAAGGGATCGGGACCGTGGGCCGAGCTTCTGTGAGTGCCGTGGGGGTCGTGGGAGTCGCCGCCGTGCTGGGGCTGCTGACCGGGTGCGGGTCGGGCGGAGAAGGGGACGGGGCCGCCTCCCCCGGCTCCCCTTCGGTGTCCGCGTCTGCGTCCGGGGCCCCGTCCGGGACCGTGTCGGGGTCGCCGGCCGCGGCGGGCTCCGTGCGCGTCGCCGGGACGCTGACCGAGGACCTGGAGTCGCCGTGGGGCGTGGCCGCGCTGCCGGACGGTGACCTGCTCGTCGCCTCGCGCGACGAGCGCACGATCACCCGGGTCGACGCGGAGACCGGGAGAAAGACGCCGCTCGGTGAGGTGCCGGGGGTGGTTCCCGGCGGTGAGGGCGGGCTGCTCGGCCTGGCCGTGCGGGACGGCATGGTGTACGCGTACTTCACGGCCGAGTCGGACAACCGCATCGTCCGCATGCCGTACGGAGGCGGGGCCGGGGACCGGCTCGGCGCTCCCGAGGTGGTCCTCTCGGGCATCCCGAAGGGGACCGTGCACAACGGCGGCCGGATCGCGTTCGGCCCGGACGGGATGCTGTACGCGGGGACCGGTGAGCGCGGGGAGACGGGGCTCGCGCAGAGCCCCGGATCGCTGGGCGGCAAGATCCTGCGCATGACGCCCGAGGGCAGGCCGGCGCCGGGCAATCCGTTCCCCGGCTCGGTGGTCTATTCGCTCGGTCACCGCAATGTGCAGGGCCTGGCCTGGGACGGGGACGGGCGGCTGTGGGCGGCGGAGTTCGGCCAGAACACCTGGGACGAGCTGAACCTCATCGAGGCGGGGAAGAACTACGGCTGGCCGAAGGTCGAGGGCGTGGCGAACGTCGCCGATTTCGTCGACCCGGTCGCCCAGTGGAGAACGGACGAGGCTTCGCCGAGCGGGATCGCGTACGCCGAGGGCGCGATCTGGATGGCGGGGCTGCGCGGCGAGCGCCTGTGGCGGATCCCGGTGTCCGGAGCGGAACGCTCCGGGGACCCCCAGGCGTTCCTCGTGGAGGAGTACGGCCGGCTGCGCACGGTCCTGGCGGCGGGCGACGGTCGGCTCTGGCTGACGACGAGCGAGACGGACACCCGGGGGACGCCCGGGTCCGGCGACGACAAGATCCTCCGGTTGGAGGTGAAGTAGGAGGCGGAGACGATGTTCAACATGATGGAAGAGCTGTTCGCGCCCGGCCGTCAGCACACCGAGGACGAGCGGCAGCGGCTGGAGCTGACCCGGGAGGACCCGGGGGACGCCGACCCCGCGCGAGGACCGATCGACCTCAACTCCGGTGCCGTGCTGATACGGCTGCCGAACCCCGTCACCGTCCGCGACGAGGACGGCGACGACGACGGGGGCGGCAGTGGTGACGGGGGCGACGACGAGACCCCGTAGGCGGGCGCCCTAGGGGGCCGGGGCCGGCTCCAGGAGGCGGAGGCGGTGGGCGAGCGCGGCGGCCTCGCCCCGGCCGGAGACGCCGAGCTTGGCCAGGATGTTGGAGACGTGGACGCTCGCGGTCTTCGGTGAGATGAAGAGTTCCTCGGCGATCTGGCGGTTGGTGCGGCCGGCGGCGACCAGGCGCAGGACGTCCTGTTCCCGGGGGGTCAGGCCGAAGGCGTCGTCGCCCGGCTCCTGCTCCGGTGCGCTGTCCGGGGCGGTCAGCGGGAGGCGGGCGCGGGCGGCGAGGAGTTCGACGTCCTCACGGAGCGGTTGCGCGCCGAGGCGGACGGCCGTGGCGTGGGCCTCGCGGAGCAGTGCCGCGGCCTCCTCGCGGCGGCCGCCCTCGGCCAGGAGGGCGTCGGCGAGGCGGTGCCGGGCGAGGGCCAGGACGTAGGGGCGCTCCAGGGACTCGTAGCCGGCGACGGTCTCGGTCCAGCGGTCGACCGGGTGGCGGCCCTCGGCGCGGTCCAGCTCGGCCGAGGTGTGGTGGGCGTACGCCTCCCAGATCGGTGCCGGGGTCGGCAGCTGCCGGGCGGCGCGGCGGAGCAGGGCGAGCGACTCCGCGCGGCCCTCCTCGGCGGCGGGCAGGCCGAGGGCGTCCGCCTCGGCGGTGGCGGCGCTCAGGAGCAGCGGCCAGGCCTCGCGATGGGTACCGGGCGGGAAGCCGGTCTCGACGGCGTCGGCGAGCACCGTCCGTACCTCGTGGATCCGGCCACCGGCGGCGGCCAGGCTCAGCTCGACCTGGCGGCTCGGGATGACGTACTGGGGCATCGGGTCGGCCTCGCCGAAGTGCTCCCGGGCCCGTGCGAGGTGGGTGGCGGCCGCGGTGAGTTCGCCGCGGGCGACGGCGAGTTGGGCGAGGCGGAGGGCGGTGGAGCCGAGCGGCTTGGAGCTGGTCCCGGAGTGCTCCAGCCACTCGCAGTTGCGCTGCGCCTCGTCCCAGAGGCCCAGGGAGAGCTGGGACTCGGCCTGGTTGGCGCGGATCCAGCCCTGGCTGTCGAGGAGCCCATGGGCGCGGGCCATGCGGAGGCCCTCCTCGGCGACGTCGACGGCCTCCCGGGAGCGGCCGAGGTTCTCCAGGACGTGGGAGAGGTTGACGTGGGCGCGGGAGCACTCGTGATGGAGGCCGAGGGCGCGGCAGCGGGCGAGCGTCTCGTACATGCTGGCCAGCCCGGCCTCGCGGTCCCCCGCGCTGACCTGGAGGGTGCCGAGGGTGAGCCGGGCGCCGAGTTCGATGGGCTCGTTGTTCACGAGACGGGCGTACTCCACGGCCCGTTCGGCGGCGGCGAGGCTCTCCGGGCCGGGCTTGTGCAACATGCCCCAGCCGGCGGCCACGACCAGGACGCGGGCGTGGACGGCGGACGGCGGGAGGCCTTTGACGAGTTCCTGGGCCTTCGCGATCTCGGCCCAGCCGTCGGAGCGGCCGAGTCCGGAGACGATGCGGGAGCGCTCGCACCAGAACCAGGCGGCCCGGAGCGGGTCGGTCTCGCCGCCCTCCTCGGCGGAGTCGAGCAGCCGCAGCGCCATCTTGCCGATCTTCAGGGCGCGTTCGCGTTCCCCGGCGAAGCGGGCGGCGATGGCGGCCTCGGCGAGCAGGTCGAGATAGCGCAGCGGGGTGGTCGCCGGGTCGCAGCCGCACGCGGGGTAGGCCTCGACGTAGTCGATGGGCCGCAGGGCGTCGCGGACCGCGGCGGGGACCTCGTCCCAGAGTTCCATGGCCCGTTCGAGGAGGCTCAGTTGCTCGGCGTGGGCGTAGCGCTTGCGGGTCTCCACGGAGGCGCGGAGCACGGCGGGCAGCGCCTTGGCGGAGTCGTGGGCGTGGTACCAGTAGGTGGCGGTCCTGGTCACGCGCTCGTCGGCGCGGACGAGCGTGGGGTCGGCCTCCAGGGCCTCGGCGTAGCGCCGGTTGAGCCGGGAGCGTTCGCCGGGCAGCAGGTCGTCGCTGACGGCCTCGCGGACCAGGGAGTGCCGGAAGCGGTAGCCGTCGCCGTCGGGGACGGCGAGCAGGATGTTGGCGCCGACGGCGGCCCTGAGCGCCTCGATCAGGTCGTCCTCGGAGAGCCGGGCGACGGCGGCGAGGAGCGCGTACTCGACGGTGGAGCCGCCCTCGGCGACGATCCGGACCACCCGCTGGGCGTCCTCGGGCAGCGCCTCGACCCGGACCAGAAGCAGGTCGCGCAGGGAGTCGCTGAGGGAGCCCACGGCGCAGCCGGCCTCGTGGGAGACGACCAGCTCCTCGACGAAGAAGGCGTTGCCGTCGGAGCGGTCGAAGACCTCGTCGACGAGCCCCGCGTCCGGTTCGGCGGCGAGGATGCCGGTGAGCTGGCGGCGCACCTCGGCGCGGGTGAAGCGGGCGAGTTCGATGCGGCGGATGGTCCGCAGCCGGTCCAGCTCGGCCAGTAGGGGGCGCATCGGGTGGCGGCGGTGGATGTCGTCGGAGCGGTAGGTGGCGACGACGACGATCCGGCCCCGGCGCAGGGTGCGCAGGAGGTAGGAGAGGAGGTGCCGGGTGGACGCGTCGGCCCAGTGCAGGTCCTCCAGGACGAGCACGACCGTCCGGTCGCCGGCGAGGCGCTCCAGGAGCCGTGCGGTCAGCTCGAAGAGGCGGGCGGTGGAGTCCTCGTGCGACGGCTCGTGGCTGCCGACGTCGCCCAGTTCGGGCAGGAGCCGGGCGAGTTCGCCCTCCTGGCCGGCCGCCGCGGCGGCCAGTTCGTCCGGGAGCCGGCGGCTGAGCGACCGCAGGGCCGTGGAGAAGGGCGCGAACGGCAGTCCGTCCGCGCCGACCTCGACACAGCCTCCGACGGCGACGTACGCGCCGCGGTCGCAGGCCGCCGCCACGAACTCCTCGATGAGCCGCGTCTTGCCGACGCCCGCCTCGCCGCCGACGAGCAGGGCCTGGGGCTCGCCGTCGGTGGCGCGGACGAGGGCGTCGGTCAGGGCGGCGATCTCACCGGCCCTGCCGACGAACACGGGACTGACTGACCTGGTCTCCACGGCGCCGAGCATCGCACAGCCGTCCGGAGTCGCGCCCACAAGGGTCACGCGGCCCGGGCGAAGCGGTCCCGCGCCTCTCCCACCCGCCCCTCGGTTTCTTGGTCGCCGGACCGGGCGGCGGCCTTCGCGGCCCGCCGCGCCGTGACGGCCTGGCGGACCAGGCGCTGGGCGGCGGCCTCACGGACGAGCTCGGAGTGGTGCTGGCGGTTCAGTTCGTACGCGAACATCTCGTTCTCCCCTGGTGTCGGTATCGCTTCTTGCGATGCCTCTACTCTCGCGGCCCAGGGGGTACGGCCACATCGGGCGAGTGCCGCATGTTCGGGGTACGGGAGGCCTTAGGCGGGCCTCAGGGCGCCTTAGGGTGCCTGAGGCGGGTGCCTAGGACGCGGTCGGGAGACTCAGGAACAGGTCGAAGTACATCCCCGCCGACAGGAACATGCCGAGCGCGCCCAGGACGGCGCCGGCGACGGCCACCGCGCCGACCCACGCGGGCCGCTGGGGGCGGGTGAGGACGAGCACGGCGACGACGAGCGCGAGGAAGGCGAAGACCCCGTTGACGAAGGCGGTGGTGTGCCAGGCGTCGGCGTAGATCTCGTTGATCTGCTGGGCGGCGGTGCCGCCCTGGGCCTTGATCTGGCCGATCAGCGTCTCGCGCTCGCTGCTGACCTTGCCCACCCAGGTGCCGGTGAGGGCGGCGAGCCCGAGCCCGGTGGACACGACGGCGGCGGCGCCCGCACCGACCCCGGCCCCGTCACCGACGGGGGCGGCCGGAGCCTCCTCGATCTCGTCGAGGTCGTCGGTCTCGTCGGTCGCGTCGAGCTTCTCCTCCGGCTCCTCGACCAGGTCCTCCACCGGCTCGACCGCGTCATTGGCCTCAGTGGGCTCGGTGGGCGTCTTCTCCGTCTTGATAGTCATGCGTCGCACGCTAGGTGCCGCGTATGAGAAGCGTCTTAACGACCTGGTGACCCATGTGCCTCGCGGCGTCCTACGACGCCTTCTCGTCCACCGTCACGCGCTGAGCGGGTATCCCCGCACCGGCACCGGCACCCGCGGCCGCGCCCGCCTCCGCGTCCCGGGCGTCGGCGGCGGCCCTGGACTCGGGCGGTTCGATGCTGATGCGGGGCATGCGGCGGTCGAGCCAGCGCGGGAGCCACCAGTTGGCGCCGCCGAGCATGTGCATGAGAGCCGGTACGAGCAGGGTCCGCAGGACGAAGGCGTCCAGGGCCACGGCCGCCGCGAGCGCGATGCCGAACATCGCGACGACCCGGTCGCCGGAGAGCACGAAGGCGAGGAAGACGGAGATCATGATGACCGCCGCCGAGTTGATCACGCGGCTGGTCTCGGCGAGCCCGACCCGGACCGCCCGCCGGTTGTCGCCGGTCTCCAGCCACTCCTCGTACATCCGGCTGACCAGGAAGACCTGGTAGTCCATGGAGAGCCCGAAGAGCACCGACACCATGATCACCGGCAGGAAGGGCTCGATCGGGCCCGCGCTGCCGAGGCCGAGGAGTTCGCTCCCCCAGCCCCACTGGAAGATCGCGACGACGATCCCGAAGGCCGAGGCGACCGCCATCACGTTCATCAGGGCGGCCTTCAGCGGGATGCCGATCGACCGGAAGGCGACGAGCAGCAGCAGACAGCCGAGCGCGATGACGACGCCCACGAAGAGCGGCAGCTTGCCGACGATGATCTCGGCGAAGTCGTCGTACGAGGCGGTGACGCCTCCCACGTGTACGTCGAGCGACGTACCGCGCTCGGCCGTGGGCAGCACGTCCGCCCGCAGCCGGTCGACCAGCTCGCTGGTGGCCTTCGACTGCGGCGAGGAGTCCGGTACGACGGTGAGGACCGCGGTGTCGCCCGCGCTGTTGTACGTGACCGGGGAGACCGACTCGACGCCCTTGGTGGCGGCGAGGGCCGCCGGCAGCTCGCCGAGGGCGACGCGGTCGTCGGCGCCGTCGATCTGGGCGACGAGGGTGAGCGGCCCGTTGACCCCGGGCCCGAAACCTCCCCCAGAGCCTTCGGCCTGGGAGGTACCCCCACGAGCGAGCAGGTCGTAGGCCTGCCGGGTGGTGGCCGTGGCCGGACCGTTGCCCTGGTCGGAGGTGCCGAGGTGGAGCGAGAGCGTCGGCAGCGCGAGGACGGCCATGACGACGGCGGCGACCGCGCCGAGCAGCTTGGGGTGGCGCTCCACGAAGGCGGACCAGCGGGCGGCGAAGCCGGTCGGCAGCTCCGGCTGCGGCCCGTGCTCGGCCAGGTGACGGCGCTCGCGGCGGGACAGCGCCCGCATGCCGATGAGGGAGAGCAGGGCGGGCAGCAGGGTGACCGAGGCGGCGACCGTCAGGACGACGGTCAGGGAGGCGGCGATGGCGACGCCGTTGAGGAAGCTGAGGCGCAGGATCAGCATGCCGAGGAGGGCGATGCAGACGGTCGCCCCGGCGAAGACCACGGCGCGGCCCGTGGTGGCGACGGCGATCTCGGCGGATTCGGGGACCGAGAGCCCGCGTTTGAGGCCCTTGCGGTGGCGGGTCACGATGAAGAGCGCGTAGTCGATGCCGACGCCGAGGCCGATGAGCATGCCGAGCATCGGGGCGAAGTCGGCGACGGTCATCACATGGCCGAGGAGCACGATCCCGGAGTACGCGATGCCGACGCTGACGAGCGCGGTGGCGATGGGGAGGGCGGAGGCCGCGAGCGAGCCGAAGGCCAGGAAGAGGACGACGGCCGCGACGACGACGCCGACGGCCTCGGCGACATGGCCGCCCGAGGCCTCCGTGAGGGCGACGGCGCTGCCGCCGAGCTCGACCTGGACGTCCTGGCTCCCGGCGGAGCGTGCCGTGTCGACCAGGGCCTGGGCCTGGGACTTCGGGATGTCGTCGGCCTGCTCGTGGAAGGTGACGGCCGCGTAGGCGGTGTGCCCGTCCTCGCTGATCTGCGCCTGGGCGGCGGGCCCGGGGCCGTACGGGGAGGTCACGGAGGCGATGCCGGGGAGTTCGGCGACCTCGTCGAGCATCTCGGTCATGCGCTGCTCGACGCCGGCGGCCCGGACGCTGCCCTTGTCGGTGTGCCACACGATGGTGTTGCTGTCGCCGCCGCTGCCGGGGAAGCCCTTCTCGAGGAGGGCGGTGGCGCGGCCGGACTCGGTGCCGGGGACCTCGTAGTCGTTGGAGTACGCGGTGCCCGCGACCGACGCTCCGGCGACGACGCCGCCGAGCGCGACGAGCCAGAGCAGGACGGCGACGAGGCGGTGCTTGATGCACCACCGTGCGATGGCTGCCAAAGGACGTGCTCCCTGGTGGTGGTTCGTGGATCTTTACCGGGGAACAGCCCGAAAAAGAACGCATGACCTACTTGAGCCCACTGTCGCAGCCCAAAGAGATCAATTGCCCCATTCGTGTCGATACTCACAGCGCCGCGCGGAAGCTCGGGCCTTTCGGCCCGGGCCCCGCGCGGACGCCGTGGAGAGAGGGATCTCGGCCGGAGACCTCGGCCGGAGACATCAGCCGGAGACGCTGGCCCGCCCGTTCTCGATGTGCCCCATGAGCCGTCGACGGAAGCCGCCCGGGGCGGTCACCTCGACGTCGTACCAGCCGTGCGCGTCGGCGGCCGAGTGCACGAGGGTACGGCTGCGGCCGGGCTTCACGGTGACCGTGCGGGTCCAGTCCCGCAGGTCGCCGAGGTCTTCGCGGTCCACGTAGCCGACCGGGCGGACCGTGAAGGAGACGGGCGCGGTGCCGGTGTTCCGGACGGTGAGATGCAGGTCGCGGTCGTGATGATCGATGTGCGAGGCCAGCTCGGCGCCGCCCGCCGCCGGGCCCTCGAACTCGCGGCGGAAGCCGTTCGGGCCGGTGATCGTGAACCGGTAATGATCACGCGTAAGGGGTACCGCCCACTGTGCCGTGCCCCTTACATCGCGGTGCTGGGGGGCCGTGAACTCACCGGCGTACGGGTACAGCGCGAAGTGGGCCGATCCCTTGCCGGTGTTCTTCAGGTCGACGGTGATCCCGCCCGCGCCGACCCGCGCCTCGGCGTCCGGCTGGTACGGCAGCGGTCGCGCGGGGCGGCTGCCCGGCTCCTGTACCGGCATCTTCTGGACCGCCGGGGGCTGCGGACGCCAGCGGCCCGAGAACGGCGGGATCGGGCCGGGCTCGGCGACGTCGGGCTGCCGGTGGGCACGCCGGAAGTCGAAGGCGGAGGTCAGGTCGCCGGCGACGGCCCGCCGCCACGGGGTGATGTTGGGCTCCTTGATGCCGGTGAGCTTCTCCAGGAAGCGGATCACCGAGGTGTGGTCGAAGGTCTCGGAGCAGACGTAGCCGCCGAGCGACCAGGGCGATACGACGAGCATGGGGACGCGGATGCCGAGGCCGGTGGGCAGCCCCTTCCACCGTTCGTCGGTGTTGTCGGCCGGCGGGACGGGCGGCGGCACGTGGTCGAAGAAGCCGTCGTTCTCGTCGTAGTTGATCAGCAGGACGGTGTGGCGCCAGACGTCCGGGTGCGAGCCGAGGGCGTCGAGGACCTTGTAGACGAGCGAGGCGGAGGCGATCGGCGAGGAGGAGCCGGGGTGCTCGGAGTCGATCGCGGACGGCACGAGGTACGAGACCTCCGGCAGCGTCCCGGCGGCGACATCGGCGCGGAAGGCGTCGGCGAGCGTCCCGCTCTCGACCCGGCGGAGCCCGCGCTCGAAGAGCGAGCGCTCCGCCGCCGTGAGCGTGGCGACGCCGTCCTCCAGGGCGGCGAGCAGCCTGGCCCGCTCGGCCATGTCCTGCGTGTCCCGGACGGCGGCGTAGAAGGACTCCATGAAGGTGTGCCCGCCGGTGGGGGCGAGGGCCTTGCGGGCGATCTTCTTGAAGGAGGTGAAGAACTCGATGTTGTTGTCGGTGAAGTTCTCCCACTCCGTGTACGTCTTCCAGCTCCGCCCGGCCGCTTCGAGGCGCTCGGCGTAGGTGGGCCAGGAGTAGCCGGGGTGGGTGCCCTCGGCGTACGCGGCGTTGGTGACGGCGCGGCTGCCGTCGGCCTCGTAACCGGTCCAGCCGGACCACAGGTGGTTGCGGTTGGGGCTGGTGGAGGTGTGGGTGGACGAGTGGTACGCGTCGCAGATGGTGAAGGTGTCGGCCAGCTCGTAGTGGAGCGGGATGTCCTGGCGGTCGTAGTAGGCCATGGTCGCGGCGGTCTTGGCGGAGACCCAGCCGTCCATCCAGCCCTCGTGCCAGGCCTTGGCGCCGCCGCTCCAGGAGTGGTCGAGGTCGCCGATGTACTGGAGGTCCTTGGCCTGCGTCTCGGCGGCGCCGCGGATCGGGAACGGCAGCACGGTCCGGCCGAGGGCGGCGGGCTGCTCGAAGACGGGCTTGCCGGAGGGCAGTTCGATCGCGTTGCGGTCGCCGAAGCCGCGGACACCGCGGAGGGTGCCGAAGTAGTGATCGAAGGAACGGTTCTCCTGCATGAGGATCACCACGTGCCGCACGGCGGACATGCCCCCGGCCGGCGGCCCCGCGGCGATCGCCTGCTGGAGCGACGGCGGAAGCAGCGAGCCCGCCGCAGCGGCGCCGAGCGCGCCTCCGCCCAGGGCGAGCACCTTGCGGCGGGACATCCGGGACTTCTCGGGGGACAAGACCGACCTCCAGTCGACGGCTCCCAATGGTTCGCCTTCGAGCCATTGGGTGGTACCCCGGGGACGGTAGTGAGGCCGGGTGACGGAGAGAAGACCCGATTCGGACGCGGTGGTGAACGTCCGCCAGGCGAACACCACCGACGGGACACCGGACGGTGGCGGCCGTCCGCCCCGGGGGGACGGATTCCCGCCCCGGATCTGCCATCATGGGCGATACGGAACATCATTCCGCTTCGTGCGGCCGGTCGACGGAAGGAGCCCGCGGTGAGCGACGACGGCCAGGGCCTGGCGCCGGGGAGTTCGGCCAGGTCCCAGCGCAAGGACGCGCGGCGCAACCAGCAGACGCTGCTGGAGGCGGCGGCCGCGGCCTTCGTCGCCTCGGGCGTCGACGCGCCCGTGCGGGACATCGCGGCCCGGGCCGGGGTCGGCATGGGGACCATCTACCGGCACTTTCCCACCCGCGCCGACCTCGTCATCGCCGTCTACCGCCACCAGGTCGACGCCTGCGCCGAGGCCGGGCCCGGGCTGCTCGCGAGCGGCCCGACGCCGTATGCCGCCCTGACACGGTGGGTCGATCTGTTCGTGGACTTCCTGGTCACCAAGCACGGCCTGGCCGCCGCCATGCAGGGCGACGGGCCCGGCTTCGAGGCCCTGCACGCGTACTTCCTGGAGCGGCTCGTGCCGGTGTGCACCCAGCTCCTCGACGCCGCCGTCGCCGCCGACGAGATCCGTACCGACCTCGACGCGTACCAGCTCATGCGCGGCATCGGGAACCTGTGCATCGGCGCCGAGAGCGACCCCCGCTACGACGCCCGCCGCCTCGTCGCCCTCCTCGTGGCCGGGCTCCGACAGCCGACCCCGTGAACGCGGGAGCGGCGCCCCAGGTCTCGTGCCCCGGGGCGCCGCCCTCGTACGCGTCCCCGGAGGGACCGGACGGTCAGCCCTCGCTGACGCCCAGCTTCTCCAGGATGAGGTCCTTCACGCGCGCCGCGTCCGCCTGGCCGCGGGTGGCCTTCATGACCGCGCCGACCAGGGCGCCGACCGCCGCGACCTTGCCGCCGCGGATCTTGTCGGCGATGCCCGCGTTGGCCGCGATGGCCTCGTCGACGGCCGTGCCGAGCGCGCCCTCGTCGGAGACGACCTTCAGGCCGCGCTTCTCGACGACCTCGTCCGGGCCGCCCTCGCCGGCGAGCACGCCCTCGATGACCTGACGGGCCAGCTTGTCCGTGAGGTCGCCGGAGGCCACCAGCTCGGTCACCCGGGCGACCTGCGCCGGGGTGATCGGCAGCTCGTCCAGGGCCGTGCCCGACTCGTTGGCGGAGCGGGCCAGCTCGCCCATCCACCACTTGCGCGCCTGGTCCGACGGCGCGCCCGCGTCCGTGGTCGCGACGATCAGGTCGACCGCGCCCGCGTTGAGGATCGACTGCATGTCGTGCTCCGACACACCCCACTCCTCGCGGAGCCGGTTGCGGCGCACGCGCGGCAGCTCGGGCAGCTCGGCACGCAGCTCCTCGACCCACGCGCGCGCCGGCGCGACGGGAACGAGGTCGGGCTCCGGGAAGTACCGGTAGTCCTCGGCGTTGTCCTTGATCCGGCCGGAGGTGGTGGAGCCGTCGTCCTCGTGGAAGTGACGGGTCTCCTGCACGATCGTGCCGCCGGAGGTCAGCACGGCCGCGTGGCGCTGGATCTCGAAGCGCGCCGCCCGCTCCACCGAACGGAGCGAGTTGACGTTCTTCGTCTCCGAGCGGGTGCCGAAGGTCTGCGTGCCGTTCGGGCGCAGCGACAGGTTCACGTCGCAGCGCATCTGGCCCTTGTCCATCCGCGCCTCGGAGACACCGAGGGCGCGGATCAGCTCGCGCAGCTCGGCGACGTACGCCTTGGCGACCTCGGGGGCCCGCTCGCCCGCGCCCTCGATGGGCTTGGTGACGATCTCGATGAGCGGGATGCCGGCCCGGTTGTAGTCGAGCAGCGAGTGCGAGGCGCCGTGGATCCGGCCCGTCGCGCCGCCGATGTGCGTCGACTTGCCGGTGTCCTCCTCCATGTGGGCGCGCTCGATCTCCACGCGGAAGATCTCCCCGTCCTCCAGCTGGACGTCCAGGTAGCCGTTGAAGGCGATCGGCTCGTCGTACTGCGAGGTCTGGAAGTTCTTCGGCATGTCCGGATAGAAGTAGTTCTTCCGGGCGAAGCGGCACCACTCGGCGATCTCGCAGTTCAGCGCGAGACCGATCTTCACGGCCGACTCGACGCCGATCGCGTTGACGACCGGGAGCGAGCCGGGCAGACCGAGACAGGTGGGGCAGGTCTGCGAGTTGGGCTCGGCGCCCAGCTCGGTCGAGCAGCCGCAGAACATCTTGGTCTTCGTACCGAGTTCGACATGGACCTCGAGGCCCATGACGGGGTCGTACGCGGCCAGGGCCGCTTCGTACGACAGCAGTTCAGTGACAGTCACGGTGGAACTTCCCTCTCAGCCCAGCAGGACGTCGTCGTCGCCCAGGCGCTTCAGCTCCCGGTAGAGGATCGCCAGGCCGGTGATGATGGCGGCGGCGGACACCGCGGCATCGATGAGCTTCAGCGTGTCGTGCTCGGCGCGGGCCTTCTTGACCTGCTTCATCACACTGACGGCGCCGAACGCGGTGGTGCCCATGGACAGGTACGTGCCGGTCTTGGACTTCTTGAAGCCCTTGGCCTTCTGCAGTGCACTGGTACTCACAGCGACGGAGCCTCCTCAAGCAGTGGGTGACCCCACTTTTCCACGAAGGCGGCCTCGACGGCGGCGCCGACCTTGTACAGCCGGTCGTCCTTCATGGCGGGGGCGATGATCTGCAGGCCGACCGGCAGGCCGTCCTCCGGCGCGAGGCCGCAGGGCAGCGACATGGCGGCGTTGCCCGCCAGGTTGGTCGGAATGGTGCACAGGTCCGCGAGGTACATCGCCATCGGGTCGTCGGCGCGCTCGCCGATCGGGAAGGCGGTGGTCGGGGTCGTCGGGGAGACGATCACGTCCACCTGCTCGAAGGCCTGCTCGAACTCGCGGGTGATGAGCGTACGGACCTTCTGCGCCGAGCCGTAGTACGCGTCGTAGTAGCCGGAGCTGAGCGCGTACGTGCCGAGGATGATGCGGCGCTTGACCTCGTCGCCGAAGCCGGCCTCACGGGTGAGGGCGGTGACGTCCTCGGCCGACCTCGTGCCGTCGTCGCCGACCCGCAGGCCGTAGCGCATGGCGTCGAAGCGGGCCAGGTTGGACGAGCACTCGGACGGCGCGATCAGGTAGTACGCCGACAGGGCGAGGTCGAAGGTCGGGCAGTCCAGCTCGACGATCTCGGCGCCCAGCTCCTTGAGGAGCTCGACGGACTCGTCGAAGCGCTGCACGACACCGGCCTGGTAGCCCTCGCCGCGGAACTGCTTGACGACACCGACGCGCATGCCGGCGACGGAGCCGTTGCGGGCGGCCTCGACGACCGGCGGGACCGGGGCGTCGATGGAGGTCGAGTCGAGCGGGTCGTGCCCGGCGATGGCCTCGTGCAGCAGGGCCGCGTCCAGGACCGTACGGGCACAGGGGCCGCCCTGGTCGAGGGAGGAGGAGAAGGCCACCATGCCGAAGCGGGAGACGCCGCCGTAGGTCGGCTTGACGCCGACCGTGCCGGTGACGGCGGCGGGCTGGCGGATCGAGCCACCGGTGTCCGTGCCGATGGCGAGCGGGGCCTCGTACGCGGCGAGGGCGGCCGAGGAGCCGCCGCCGGAGCCGCCGGGGATCCGGGTGAGGTCCCAGGGGTTGCCGGTGGGGCCGTAGGCGCTGTTCTCGGTGGAGGACCCCATGGCGAACTCGTCCATGTTGGTCTTGCCGAGGATGACGACGTCGGCGGCCTTCAGGTTCTTGACCAGGGTCGCGTCGTACGGCGGGATCCAGCCTTCGAGGATCTTCGAGCCCACGGTCGTCGGCATGCCGGACGTGGTGAAGATGTCCTTCAGCGCGAGGGGGACGCCGGCCAGCGGGCCGAGCTTCTCGCCCTTGGCGCGCTTCTCGTCCACGGCGCGGGCCTGCGCGAGGGCGCCCTCACGGTCGACGTGCAGGAAGGCGTGGACCTTCTCGTCGACGGCCTCGATGCGGGCGAGGTGGGCCTCGGTCACCTCGACGGCGGTCAGCTCGCCGGAGGCGATCTTCGCGGCGATCTCGGCGGCCGTGAGCTTGATGATGGTGCTGTCCGTCATGTGATTAGTCCTCCCCCAGGATCTGCGGCACCTTGAAACGCTGCTGCTCCTGGGCCGGGGCGCCGGAGAGCGCCTGCTCGGGGGTGAGCGACGGACGGACCTCGTCCGCGCGCATGACGTTGGTCAGCGGCAGCGGGTGGGAGGTCGGCGGTACGTCTTGGTCGGCGACCTCGGAGACGCGGGCGACCGCGCCGATGATGTCGTCGAGCTGACCGGCGAAGTGATCGAGCTCTTCGCCCTTCAGCTCCAGACGCGCCAGCCGTGCGAGGTGGGCGACCTCCTCGCGCGTGATGCCAGGCATGCGATCCTCACGGGGTGAGTTTGATGGTGTTGGCCCAATCCTATGGGGCCCGCACCGCCACCCGTGAAACGGTTCGTCCGCTGCACTCGCGCGGGGCTACTGCACCACCTGGCCCGAGGGGTGGTCGACGTCCACGGCCGAGGCCGTCTCGGCGGCCTGCAGCGCGGCCTCCTCGGAGGGCCGGCGCCAGCCGTGCTCGCCCCGGGCGCGCAGCCAGGCGGTGGTCTCGGCGGGCGGCATCGCGGCGGCGACCAGCCAGCCCTGGACGGCGTCGCAGCCCAGGTCGCGCAGCCGCTCCCAGGTCTCGTCGTCCTCGACGCCCTCGGCGACGACGAGCAGACCGAGGGAGTGGGCCAGGTCGAGGGTGCAGCGGACGATCTCGGCGTCCTCCGCGTCGACCGCGAGCCGGGCGACGAAGGAGCGGTCGATCTTCAGCTCGCTCACCGGGAGGCGGCGCAGGTGGACGAGGGAGGAGTAGCCGGTGCCGAAGTCGTCCAGGGACATCTTCACGCCGTGGCCGGTCAGGCCCGCCATGGTGTCGGCGGCGCGCTGCGGGTCCTCCAGGAGCACGTGCTCCGTTATCTCCAGCTGGAGCGCGCCGGCCGGGACGCCGTGCCGGGCGAGCCGGGCGGCGACGGCGCCCGCGAAGCCGGGGGTGTGGACGTCGCGGGGCGAGACGTTGACGGCCACAGGAACGTTCAACCCCTGGGCCCGCCAGCGGGCCACCTGCGCGAGCGCGGTCTCCAGGACGTACTCGGTGAGGTGCGGCATGAGGCCGGAGGACTCGGCGATGGCGATGAACTCGTCCGGCGGCACCTTGCCGCGCTCCGGGTGCACCCAGCGGACCAGGGCCTCCAGGCCCGCGACCTGTCCGTCGAAGCGGACCTTGGGCTGGTAGTGCAGTTCGACCTCGCCGGCGTCCAGGGCGCGGCGCAGGTCGCCGAGGAGACCGAGCCGGTCGGGGGTGTTGGAGTCGCGCTTGGACTCGTACACCTCCACGCCCGTGCGGTCCCGCTTCGCCTGGTACATCGCGACGTCGGCGCGGCGCAGGAGCCCCTCCGCGTCGAGCGCGTGGTCGGGGAAGACGGCGACGCCCGCGCTGGCCTCCAGGACGAGGGTGAGGCCGTCGAGGTCGAGCGGCGAGGAGAGCTCGGCGACCAGGTGGCGGGCGACGCGCTGGGCGCTGGTGGTGGAGTCGGCGGTGGGGAGCAGGACGGCGAACTCGTCGCCGCCGAGGCGGGCGGCCTCCGCTCCGCGCGGCAGGGCGAGCTTCAGCCGCTCGGCGATCTGCAGGAGCAGCCGGTCACCGGCGAGGTGCCCGAGGGTGTCGTTGACCGACCGGAACCGGTCGAGGTCGATCAGGACGAGCGCGGAGCGGGCGCCCTCGCCCTCGGCCTGCTCCAGGGCGGTCCAGGCCCGCTCCAGGAGCCACTGCCGGTTCGGCAGGCCGGTGAGCGGGTCGCGCAGCTGCTCCTCGGCGCGGGCGCGGGCTATCCAGAGCGTGGAGTCCAGGGCGATGAGCGGGACGGCGAAGAGCGGAAGGAGCAGTGGCTGGGAGACGGCGACGACGCAGATCAGCGGGGCGATGCCGAGCAGCGCGACGGCGACGAGGCCTTGGCGGAGCAGGGCGGTGCGGGCGACCGTCGGCAGCCCGCCGCCCTGCGGCGAGAGGACGTACCAGAGGAGCAGCCGGGTCACTACGAGGTAGGTGCCGGCGGCCAGCGCGACCTCCGGGATGTCGGAGATCCCCCAGTCCGGGGGCTGCCAGGGGTCCTCGACGGTCGGTACGTCTCCGAAGGCGGCGAGGACGAGGGCGGCGGCGCCGACGCCGAGGACGTCCACGGAGCCGTGCAGGAGGCCCTGGCGCCAGCGGTGGCGGCGGGCGGCGCCGACGAGCACGACAACGGCCATGGAGACGAGTCCGGCGGGCACCCAGCCGTAGAGGAGCAGGACGGCGAGGGTGAGGGCGGCGCCGGAGCCGGTGCCGCCCCACCAGCGGTCCCGGCCGAGGGCGACCAGGTGTCCGACGATCAGCCCGGTGAGGACGGCGAGGGACCAGCCCTCGGCTCCCCCGGGGAAGAGTCCGTGTCCCGTGCTCACGGCCCGGTAGATCCCGGTCGCGAGCACGACGGCGGCGAGGCCGACCACGGCGCCGGGAAGCCCGGAGGTGATCGCCACGCAGGCGGCGCGGCCGCGCGCCCGCGAGTGCGGGGCGGCGGCACTCTCGGTCGGTTTCATTCCGTCCCTCTCACAGCCGGCGGTGCCGTCGCAACGCGGTGGGCCGTTGTCATGCCGCCGCGACCGGCTGAGCCCACTCGGCCGCGCGCGACAGACGCACGGTCTCAACACTAGGCCGCGGAGGGCTCCGACGGGCAGCGCTCTCCATCTCTTGCCCGAATGCGACCTGCCCACCCGTAACGATCTGGTATGCGCCGAACGAGTGACACTCGTACGACTGGCCTGCGGCTCCGCACCGGCCGCCTCACCGCCCTCCCCCGACCCGCCGGTCGGGCTACGCCTCGGCCGGGACGGCCGCCTCCCGCGCGGCTTCGGGCCCCTGTTCGAGCAGGACGGCGAAGCCCGCCTCGTCCAGAACCGGAACCTTCAGTTGCATCGCCTTGTCGTACTTGGATCCGGGGTTCTCGCCCACGACGACGAAGTCGGTCTTCTTCGAAACGGAACCGGTCACCTTGGCGCCACGGCTCTGCAGGGACTCTTTTGCGCCATCCCTGGTGAAGTTCTGCAGGGTGCCGGTGACGACGACCGTGAGCCCCTCCAGCGGACGCGGCCCCTCGTCCTCGCCCGCGCCCTCCTCCTCCAGCACGACCCCGGCGGCGCGCCACTTGCGCACGATCTCCCGGTGCCACTCCTCAGCGAACCAGTCCTTCACGGCGGTCGCGATGATTCCGCCGACGCCGTCGACGGCGGCCAGCTCCTCCTCGGTCGCCTGCTCGATCCGGTCCAGCGAGCGGAACTCGCGGGCGAGCGCCTGGGCGGCGACCGGGCCCACGTGCCGGATGGAGAGACCGTTGATGAACCGGGCCAGCGGGCGGGTCTTCGCGGCCTCGATGTTGGCCAGCATGGCAAGCGCGTTCTTCTTCGGCTCGCCCTTCTGGTTGGCGAAGACCGTGACGACCTTCTCCTCGCCGGTCTTCGGGTCCCGCTTGGGCAGCCCGCTGTCCGGGTCGAGGACGTACGCCTTGATCGGCAGGAGCTGCTCGATGGTGAGGTCGAAGAGATCGCCCTCGTCGACGAGCGGCGGCTCGGAGGGCTCCAGCGGGCGGGTGAGCGCGGCGGCGGCCACCGAGCCGAAGTTCTCGATGTCCAGGCACTCGCGGCCCGCCAGGTAGAAGAGCCGCTCCCGCAGCTGGGCGGGGCACGTCCGCGCGTTCGGGCAGCGCAGATCGATGTCGCCCTCCTTCATGGCCCGCAGTGGCGTCCCGCACTCGGGGCACTCGGTGGGCATCACGAACTCCCGCTCGGTGCCGTCCCGCAGGTCGGCGACCGGGCCGAGGATCTCCGGGATGACGTCACCGGCCTTGCGCAGCACCACGGTGTCGCCGATGAGCACGCCCTTGGCCTTCACCACCTCCTGGTTGTGGAGGGTGGCGAACTCGACCTCGGAGCCGGCCACCGTGACCGGCTCCACCTGCGCGTACGGAGTGACGCGGCCGGTCCTGCCGACACCGACCTTGATGTCGACGAGCTTGGTGTTGACCTCCTCCGGCGCGTACTTCCAGGCGATCGCCCAGCGCGGGGCGCGCGCGGTGGAGCCGAGCCGGCCCTGGAGCGGGATCTCGTCGAGCTTCACGACGACGCCGTCGATCTCGTGCTCCACGGAGTGCCGGTTCTCGCCGAAGTACGCGATGAACTCCCGTACCTTCTCCAGGGAGTCGACCACCCTGTTGTGCCGGGCGGTCGGCAGGCCCCACTCGCGCAGCAGCTCGTACGCCTCGCTGAGCCGGTCGATGGCGAAGCCGTCCCGGGCACCGATGCCGTGGACGACCATGCGGAGCGGGCGGGTCGCGGTGACCTTCGGGTCCTTCTGGCGCAGCGAACCGGCGGCCGCGTTGCGCGGGTTGGCGAAGGGCTTGTCGCCCGCCTCGACCAGCCGCGCGTTGAGCCCCTCGAAGGCCTCCATCGGGAAGTAGACCTCGCCGCGGATCTCGACCAGGGCGGGGACGCGGTCACCGTGCAGCCGGTCGGGGATGTCGGCGATCGTACGGACGTTGGGCGTGATGTCCTCGCCGGTCCGGCCGTCGCCGCGGGTGGCGGCGCGGGTCAGCCGGCCGTGCTCGTACGTGAGGTTGACCGCGAGGCCGTCGACCTTCAGCTCGCACAGCAGGTGGTAGTCGGGGGTGCCGACGTCACGGGCGATCCGCTCGGCCCAGGCGGCCAGTTCGAGATCGTCGAAGGCGTTGTCGAGGGAGAGCATCCGCTCCCGGTGCTCGACGGAGGTGAACTCCGTTGCGTACTGCCCGGCGACCTTCTGGGTCGGCGAGTCCGGCGTGCGCAGCTCGGGGTACTCGTCCTCCAGCGCCTCCAGGGCGCGCAGGAGCTTGTCGAACTCGCCGTCGCTGATGACCGGCTGGTCCTTCACGTAGTACCGGAAGCGGTGCTCCTCGACCTGCTCGGACAGCTGCCCGTGCTTCTCCCGTGCCTCGGCGGGCAGGGCCCCCTGTTCGACTGCCACCGTTACTCGTCCTCCCGTTGCCTCTGACCCCATCACTCAGGGTTGTCCGCGAGCGATCTCGCCGCCCGGACGCAGTGGGCGAGGGCCGCGCGGGCGTAGGCGGGCGAAGCGCCCGCGAGCCCGCACGTCGGGGTGACCACGACGGACTCGGCGAGAGTCCCCGGATTCAGCCCCAGCCTGCGCCACAGCGTCCTGACACCCATGACGCTACCGCCCGGGTCGGACAATGCCGTGTCGGTGGACGGCACCACGCCCACGAAGAGCTTGGTGCCGGACTCGACGGCCTCGCCGATCGACTCCTCGTCACGCTCGGTGAGCAGCCCGAAGTCGAACGAGACCGCGTCGACGCCGGACCGCCGCAGCAGCGCGAACGGTACGTCGGGGGCGCAGGAGTGGACGGTGACCGGGCCGTCGTGGACCGCGATCACCTCGCGCAGGGCGCTCTCGACGACCTGCCGGTCGACGGCCCGGTGCGTGCGGTAGCCGCTGGCGGTACGGATCTGGCCGCGCAGGACCGCGGTGAGGGAGGGCTCGTCGAGCTGGAGGACGAGCCGCGCGCCGGGGACCCGCTTGCGCAGTTCGGCGAGGTGGGCCGAGAGCCCCTCGGCGAGGGAGCCCGCGAGGTCCCGGCAGGCGCCGGGGTCGCCGAGGGCGGCCTCGCCGCCGCGCAGTTCGAGCGCCGCCGCGAGCGTCCACGGGCCCACGGCCTGGACCTTGAGCGGGCCTTCGTAGCCCTGGGTGAACTCCTCCAGGGCGTCGAGGTCCTCGCCCAGCCAGGAGCGGGCGCGCCGGGTGTCCCGGCCGGGCCGGTCGCTGATCCGCCAGCCGCTGGGCTCCACGTGCGCGTAGAGGTCGACGAGCAGCCCGAGGGTCCGGCCGATCATGTCGGCGCCGGGGCCGCGCGCGGGCAGCTCGGCGAGGAACGGGAAGTCCTCGAAGGTGCCGGTGACGGTCTTGGCGGCCTCCCGGGCGTCGCCGCCGGGCAGGGAGCCGACGCCGGTGGCGGGCCCCCAGGCGAACGCCTCGGTCTCGCTGGTCTCGCTGGTCTCGGTCACTGTTCTCGCGCCCCTACCGTCCCGGACGGACCGTCAGGTCGTTGATCTCCGCGTCGCGCGGGAGGTCGACGGCCGTCAGGATCGTGGTCGCTACCGACTCGGGGTCGATCCACCGGGAGGGGTCGTACTCCTTGCCCTCCTGGGCGTGGACCTTCGCCTGCATCGGGCTCGCGGTGCGGCCGGGGTAGACCGAGGTGACCCGCACCCCGTGGGCGTGCTCCTCGTGGCGCAGGGAGTCGGCGAGCGCCTTCAGACCGTGCTTGGAGGCGGCGTAGGCGCTCCACTCGGCGTGGGCGTTGAGTCCGGCACCGGAGTTCACGAAGACGACATGGCCCTGGGAGACCCGGAGCTGGGGCAGGAAGTGCCGGGTCAGCTCGGCGGGGGCGATCAGGTTGACGTTGAGCTGGTGGCGCCAGGTCTTGGGGGTGAGGTCGCCGACCGGCCCGAGGTCGACGACGCCCGCGATGTGCAGGAGCGTGTCGACGCGCTCGGGCAGACTCTGGTGCGAGAAGGCCCAGGAGAGCCGGTCGGGGTCGGCGAGGTCGCCGACGAGCGTCCGAGCGCCGGGGAACTCGGCGGCGAGTTCCTTGGCCCGACCGGCGTCGCGCGCGTGGAGCACGAGCTCGTCCCCGCGCGCGTGGAGCCTGCGGGCGACCGCCGCGCCGATGCCGGAACCCGCCCCGGTGATCACATGAGTAGCCATGGGGACATGGTCCCATCACCGTGCGGCGGTGGACTCCTCAAGGTAGGCGAGCGCCGACACCCCGTCCTCCGCGAAGAAGACCAGGTCGGCGAGGGGGATCGGGAGGAAGCCCTCCTCCTCCATGCGGTGGAACTGGGCCTTCAGGCCGTCGTAGAACCCGGCCGTGTTCAGCAGGACCACGGGCTTCGTGTGCTTGCCGTGCTTGCGCAGCTCCAGGACCTCGG
Organism: Streptomyces sp. NPDC047981; assembly: GCF_040653315.1. NCBI lineage: Bacteria > Bacillati > Actinomycetota > Actinomycetes > Kitasatosporales > Streptomycetaceae > Streptomyces > Streptomyces sp. NPDC047981. The sequence continues at coordinate 100,441 of NZ_JBEZNQ010000002.1, forward strand.
TGGCCTCGTCGAGGGTGCCGGTGCCGCCGACCATGATCACGACCGCGTCGGACTTGGCCAGAAGCAGGGCCTTGCGCTCGGCGAGGTCCTTGGCGAAGACCATCTCGTCCGCTCCCGGGCGGGCCTTGGCGGCGAGGAAGTCGACGGAGACGCCGACGAGCCTGCCGCCCGCGTCCTGCACGCCGTCCGCGACGACCTTCATCAGTCCCGAGTCGGAGCCGCCCCACACCAGCGCGTGACCCGCCTTGCCGAGCCGCTCGGCGAAGTCGCGGGCGGGGGCGGTGTAGCGCTCGTCGAGGTCGGCGGCGGAGAGGAAGACGCAGATGTTCATGGCGCCCACCGTAACGCCGGCCTCCGCGCCCCTTCCGGAGGCCGGTTCCAAGATTTTCTCGTCATCTCCGCGCCCCACCGATGAGTTCGGCGGACGCGGCCGGTCAGCACTGCCATGGACGAGACGAGCGGCACATCGGGCAGGGTCCGGGGGCGGGTCAGGTCCGCCGACGGGACGCGGATCGCGTACGAGCGGCGGGGCGAGGGGACGCCGGTGATCGTGGTGGGCGGCACCTCGGGCACGGCCGACACCGAGCGGGCGCTGGCCGCCCTGCTGGCCCCGCGCCACGCGGTCGTGACGTACGACCGGCGGGCCGGCGCGGCGCAGGGGGAGGAGATCGACGACCTGGCCGCCCTGGTGCACGAGGTGGGCGGTCACGCCTACGTGCACGGGATCGCGTCCGGCGGGGAGCTGGCGCTCGCGGCGGTGGCCGCCGGGCTGCCGGTGGAGCGGGTCTCGGTCTTCGAGCCGCCGTTCCCCGCCGAGGCGGAAGCGGAGGCGGCCGCGTGCCTCGGACGGGTCCACGCGCGCGTGCTGGTCGTGGACGGCGGGGCGAGCCCGGCACCGACGCGCCGGGCGGCCATGGGCCTCTCGGCGGCGCTCCCCCGGGCCCGCCACCGCACCCTGACGGGCCAGACGCACGAGGTGGCTCCGCACGTCCTCGCGCCGGTCCTGGAGGACTTCTACGAGGAGGAGTGAGCGGTCGCGTCGCCCCGACCGCCTCGGGCGTGCGCCCTGCTCACGCGCTCGCGGGCGTCACCGTGCGCCGTACCGTCGTGGCGATCGTCGCCGAGCCCACCACGCGCGTGTCGTCGTAGAGCACGATCGCCTGCCCCGGCGCCACGCCCCGGACCGGCTCGTCGAAGGTGACCGTCAGCTCGCCGTCCGCGAGGGCCGCCGTGACCGGCGTCTCGCCGCCGTGGGCGCGCAGCTGGGCGGTGTAGCGGCCGGAGCCCTCGGGGGCCGTGCCGCACCAGCGGGGCTTGATCGCGGTCAGGCCGGTGACGTCGAGCGCCTCGACCGGGCCGACGGTGACGGTGTTGTTCACCGGCGAGATGTCGAGGACATAGCGCGGCTTGCCGTCCGGCGCGGGGTGGCCGATCCGCAGGCCCTTGCGCTGGCCGATGGTGAAACCGTACGCGCCCTCGTGGGTGCCGACCTTCTCCCCCGACTCGTCGACGATGTCGCCCTCCGCCTTGCCGAGCCGGGAGGCCAGGAAGCCCTGGGTGTCGCCGTCGGCGATGAAGCAGATGTCGTGGCTGTCGGGCTTCTTCGCGACCGCGAGACCGCGCCGCTCCGCCTCCGCCCGGATCTCGTCCTTGGTGGTGAGGGTGTCGCCCAGCGGGAACATCGCGTGCGCGAGCTGCTTCTCGTCCAGGACACCGAGGACGTACGACTGGTCCTTGGCCATGTCGGAGGCCCGGTGCAGCTCGCGCGTGCCGTCCTCGTTCAGCACGACCGTGGCGTAGTGGCCGGTGCAGACCGCGTCGAAGCCGAGCGCGAGCGCCTTGTCGAGCAGCGCCGCGAACTTGATCTTCTCGTTGCAGCGCAGGCACGGGTTGGGCGTGCGGCCCGCTTCGTACTCCGCGACGAAGTCGTCCACGACGTCCTCGCGGAAGCGCTCGGCGAGGTCCCAGACGTAGAAGGGGATCCCGATGACGTCGGCCGCCCTGCGGGCGTCCCGGGAGTCCTCGATGGTGCAGCAGCCGCGCGCACCGGTACGGAAGGACTGCGGGTTCGCGGAGAGCGCCAGGTGGACGCCGGTGACGTCGTGCCCGGCTTCGGCCGCCCTGGCGGCGGCGACGGCGGAGTCGACACCGCCCGACATGGCGGCAAGGACACGGAGGCGGCGTGCGGGGGTCTCGGTCCGCTGGGAGGTCTCAGTCATAGCCCTACCAGGGTACGGGGCCCGGGAACCGAGGTCGCGTGAGTAAGCGTTGTTCCGGACATGGGGAGCGAGAACAAGAAGCGGGGGGTGGGACGGCGGGCCGTCCTGCTCGGCGGCGGCGCGGCCGTCCTCGGTACGGCGGCGCTGGCGCGCGACGAGCTGGCGCGCCTGTGGTGGCAGCTGCCGGGCACGGAGAAGCCTCGGGTCGAGGGCGAGCTGGACCACAAGGGCGCGGACTGGACGGCGGCGTCCAGGGCGAACTGGCGGCGGGCCGACCGGCCGGCCGACTTCAGGATCGACCGGGTCGTGATCCACGTCGTCCAGGGCAGTTACGCGACCGCCCTGAAGGTCTTCAAGAACCCGGGGCACGGCGCCGCCACGCACTACGTGGTCCGCAAGGACGGCCATGTGGCGCAGATGATCCGCGAGCTCGACGTGGCCTTCCACGCCGGCAGCCGGGACATGAACGAGCGGAGCGTCGGCATCGAGCACGAGGGCTTCGTCGACCGCCCGCAGGACTTCACGCCCGCGATGTACGCCTCCTCGGCGCGCCTCACGGCCGGGATCTGCGCGCGGTACGGCATACCCGTCGACCGGGAGCACATCATCGGGCACGTCGAGGTGCCCGGGACCGACCACACGGACCCCGGCCCGCACTGGGACTGGGACCGGTACATGAAGCTGGTCCGGGAGGCCTCCCGGGCGGCGTCCCAGGAGGCTTCGAAGAAGCCCGCCTGATCCGGACGGTCCGGGTGGGCCTCAGACCAGGCCGGCCGTGCGGGCGCGTTCCACCGCGGGGCCGATGGCCTCGGCGACGGCGGCCACGTCCGCCTCGGTGGAGGTGTGGCCGAGGGTGAAGCGCAGGGTGCCGCGGGCGAGGTCCGGGTCGGTGCCGGTGGCGAGCAGGACGTGGCTGGGCTGGGCGACGCCCGCGGTGCAGGCGGAGCCGGTCGAGCACTCGATGCCCTGGGCGTCGAGGAGCAGGAGCAGGGAGTCGCCCTCGCAGCCGGGGAAGGTGAAGTGCGCGTTGGCGGGGAGCCGGTCGACCGGGTCGCCGCCGAGGATCGCGTCGGGGACGGCGGCGCGGACGGCCGCCACCAGCTGGTCGCGGAGGGCGCCGACCTCGCGCGCGAACTCCTCGCGGTGCTCGGCGGCGAGCCGGCCGGCGACGGCGAACGCGGCGATGGCGGGGGCGTCCAGGGTGCCGGACCGGACGTGGCGCTCCTGGCCGCCGCCGTGCAGCACGGGCACGGGGCTGTACTCCCGGCCGAGGAGCAGCGCGCCGATGCCGTAGGGGCCGCCGATCTTGTGGCCGGAGACGGTCAGGGCGGCGAGCCCGGACTCGGCGAAGTCGACCGGGACCTGACCGAAGGCCTGGACCGCGTCGGAGTGCAGGGGGACGTCGAACTCGCGGGCGACGTCGGCCAGTTCGCGGATCGGCATGATCGTGCCGATCTCGTTGTTCGCCCACATGACGGTGGCCAGGGCGACGGTCTGAGGTTCGCGGGCGATGGCCTCGCGCAGCGCGTCCGGGTGGACGCGGCCGTACCGGTCGACCGGGAGGTATTCGACGGTGGCGCCCTCGTGCGTGGCGAGCCAGTCGACGGCGTCGAGGACGGCGTGGTGCTCGACGGGGCTCGCGAGGACGCGGGTGCGGGCCGGGTCGGCGTCGCGGCGGGCCCAGTACAGGCCCTTGACGGCGAGGTTGTCGGCCTCGGTGCCACCGGAGGTGAAGACGACCTCGCTGGGCCGCGCGCCGAGGGCGGCGGCGAGGGTCTCGCGGGCCTCCTCGACGGTCCGCCGGGCGCGCCGCCCGGCCGCGTGCAGGGAGGAGGCGTTGCCCGTGACGGCGAGCTGGGCGGTCATCGCCTCGATCGCCTCGGGGAGCATCGGCGTGGTCGCGGCGTGGTCGAGGTAAGCCATGGTTTCTCGATTCTACGAGGGCGGTCGCGCGCCTCCGCCGCCCGGCCCGTCCGCGCCGCCGCCGCGCGGCTCCGGGATCGCTTCCGTGATCGCTTCCGTGATCGCCTCCTGGAGCGCCGTCGCCCGTGTCCGCGCACGTGGCTCCACCTGCGCCTCCGGCCCCGCGCCCGCGTCCGCGTCGCGCGCCTCCGGGTAGAGCGCGACGATCTCCGCCGCCGCCCGGGCCAGGAGCGTCCGGATCTCCGGCGGGTCCAGGACCTCCAGGCTGCCGCCCATGGCGAGGAGGGGGCGGGCGTCGCCCGCCCGGTGGAAGGCGAGTTCGACCTCGGTCCACTCCTCGTCCGGGTCCGAACGCTCGGGCGCGGCCGTCAGGCGGTCGCCGTGCAGGCGGACGAAGCGGTCGAGGCGCTCGCGGTGGACCCGGGCCCGGACCAGGATCTCGTCGGGCCGGGTCTCGACGCGGCGGCGGAGCACCTCCCACACGTCGGCCAGCTCGATCCCGTCCCTGCGGCGGACGGGGTCGTCGAGGAGTTCGGCCCGGTGGACGCGGTCGGCGCGGAAGAGCCGGGGCTCGGCGTCCCGGTCGGCCACCAGGTACCAGACGCCCGCCTTCACGACGAGTCCGTAGGGGTCGACCGTGTACGTCTTCGGGGCGGGCGCCCCGCCGCTTCGGTACTGGAGCCGTACCCGCCGGTCGGCGAGGACGGCCCGGTCGAGGACGTCGAGGTCCACGGCCGGCCGGGGTGTGCGCATCCAGCGGTCGGGGTCGACGAGGATCCGTCGGCTCGTCAGTTCGGCGGCGGGCCGGTGGGGTTCGGGGAGGGCGGCCATGACCTTGCGGAGCGCGGAGCCGAGCGCCCGGTCGAGGCCGAGGGCCGCGTGCGCGCCCTGGGCGGCGAGGACGAACAGGGCGCGGGACTCGTCGGCCGTCAGGCCCGTGACGTCGGTGCGGAAGCCGGGGAGCAGGGTGATGCCGCCGTGCCGGCCGCGCTCGGCGTAGACGGGCACGCCGGACGCGGAGAGCGCCTCGACGTCCCGGTAGATGGTGCGTACGGAGACCTCGAGGCGCTCGGCGAGTTCGGTGGCGGGGACCAGGCCCCGGGTCTGGAGGAGCAGGAGGAGGGAGAGGAGCCGGTCGGACTTCACCGGCTCACGGTAGCCGCAGGGCGGACACTCCCCCAGGGGTCCTAACCGCGCGGGGCGCGGGCCAGTTGGCGGGACTGGGCCACCAGGCGGTCGGCGCTGTCCCAGACCTCGGCGTCCTCCTCCAGGAATCCGCCGGCCAGGTTGCGGGTGGTGATGGAGACGCGCAGCGGTCCGGGGGCGGGGCGGCAGCGGACGTGGGTGGTCAGCTCGACGGTCGGGGTCCAGCCCTTGAGGCCCAGCTCGAAGGAGGTCGGCGGGAGCGCGTCGACGGTGAGCAGCAGCGAGAGCGCGTCCGGCTCGCGGCCGTCGGCGAGGGCGAACCAGGCACGCATCTCGCCCTTCCCCGACGGGGCGCCGATGGCCCAGCCGACGGTGGCCGGGTCGAGCTTGAGCGCGAGGCGGTCGGTGATGGCGCTGGAGCCGGGGATCGGCGGCCGGGGGCCGTCGCCGGTGCCGAAGCACTGCTCGATGGGGGCGAAGGCGGGCGGCGTGGCGGTGGTGCGGACCTCGTCGGTGAGCGCGTCGAGGTCTCCGTAGGAGGCGAGGACCCGGATGCGCTCGACCTCGGTGCCGTCCTCCGCGTACTGGAAGAGGGAGGCCGTGCCCGTGGAGAGGGTGCGGCCGGTGCGGACGGTCTCGGTGCGGATCACGGCGGGGCCGGGCACGGACGGCGTGAGGTAGTGCGCCGAGATCGTGAACGGGTCCGGGTGCGGGAGGTGGTCGCCGAGGGCGCGGCCGAGCAGGGCGAGGAGGTAGCCGCCGTTGACGGCGTTGATGATCGTCCAGCCGGCGGAGAGGTCGGCGTCGTAGACGCCGGGGGCGCGGAGGGTGACGGCGGTGTCGCGGTCGAACTCGCTGACCGTCGTCGTCTCCGCGATCGTCTCGATGCTCGTGCTCATGGTTCCGACGGTACAGCAGGAGACTACTAAGCGGTAGCTTTTTCGGGCTCCTCCTCGCGGGCTGCCGACCGCCGGTTCCAGGCGCGGGGCGCACGCCAGTGGTAGCGCATGGCGAGCAGCCGCAGCACGAAGGCCATGAGGACGGCGGCGGCGCTGGTGAACGCGTTGAGGGCGTCGAAGCGGATGCAGAGCACGACGGTCGTGGCGCCGACGATCGCGGGCACGGCGTAGAGGTCGCGGTCCCAGCGGAGCAGGGAGGGGACCTCGTTGGCGAGCACGTCGCGCAGGACACCGCCGCCGACGGCGGTGGCGAGACCGAGGGCGGCGGAGGAGGTGAGGCCGAGGCCGTACTCGTACGCCTTGATGGTGCCGGTGACGGCGAAGAGGCCGAGGCCGGCGGCGTCGAAGACGTTGACCGCGGTCTGGGTGCGCTCGACCTCGGGGTGGAGGAAGAAGACCAGGACGGTGGCGAGGAGCGGCGTGAGGAAGTAGCCGAGATCGGTGAAGGCGGCGGGCGGAACGGCGCCGATGATCAGGTCGCGGAGGAGACCGCCGCCGAGGGCGGTGACCTCGGCGAGGACGGCGATGCCGAAGACGTCGAAGTTCTTGCGGACGGCGAGGAGGGCGCCGGAGATCGCGAAGACGAAGATGCCGACGAGATCCAGGGCGTGCTGGACGTCGGGACTGAACAGATCGTGAACCACGGCGACCATTGTGACGGGTGGGCCGCGGGGCTTCGCCGGGTGCGGGGCGGGGTGGAGTGCGGGGCGGGGTGAGTTCCCCCACCCCGCCCCTTCCCGAAACCCTGACGGGACCGGGGGCTCCGCCCCCGAACCCCCGTCGTGCGTCACGCCTTCTTGTCGTCGCCTTCGGAGGCCTCGACGGCCTCCGGCTCCGCAGCCGGCTCCGGCTCCGGGGCCTGGGGCTTCTTGGTGATCGTGACCTCCACCGACTCCCGCGCCGACGGGACCGTGAGGCCCTCGGCGTTCTCCGGGTGGTGGCAGGCGACGCGCTGGCCCGGGCGGAGCTCCACGAGCGGGGGCTCGGCCGTCTTGCACAGGTCCGTCGCCTTCCAGCACCGGGTGTGGAAGCGGCAGCCCGGCGGCGGGGCGATCGGGGACGGGACGTCGCCGGTGAGCAGGATGCGCTCGCTCTTCGCGCCCTTGCGGCGGGGGTCCGGGATCGGGACCGCCGACATCAGGGCGCGGGTGTACGGGTGCATCGGGGACTCGTACAGCGACTTCCGGTCCGCGAGCTCCACGATCTTGCCGAGGTACATGACCGCGATCCGGTCCGAGACGTGCCGGATCACCGACAGATCGTGGGCGATGATCACGTACGTCAGGCCCAGCTCCTCCTGGAGGTCGTCCAGGAGGTTCACCACCTGCGCCTGGATCGAGACGTCCAGCGCCGAGACCGGCTCGTCCGCCACGACCAGCTTGGGCTTCAGGGCGAGCGCCCGCGCGATGCCGATGCGCTGCCGCTGGCCGCCCGAGAACTCGTGCGGGTAGCGGTTGTAGTGCTCCGGGTTCAGGCCGACCAGGCCGAGGAGGCGCTGGACCTCCTTCTTGATCCCGCCCTCGGGCTCCACGCCCTGGAGCTTGAAGGGCGCCGAGATGATCGAGCCGACCGTGTGCCGCGGGTTCAGCGAACCGTACGGGTCCTGGAAGATCATCTGGATGTCGCGGCGCAGCGGACGCATCTTGGCCACGCCGAGGTGCGAGACGTCCACGCCCTCGAACTCGACCGTGCCGCCCGTCGGTTCGAGCAGCCGGGTGATCAGCCGGCCCATCGTCGACTTGCCGCAGCCCGACTCACCGACGACGCCCAGCGTCTCGCCCGGGTAGACCTCGAAGTCGAGGCCGTCGACCGCCTTGACCGCCCCGACCTGGCGCTGCAGCAGCCCCTTCTTGATCGGGAAGTGCTTGGTCAGGCCGTTGACCCTCAGCAGGGGTTCCGTCTTGTCGCTCACAGCTTCGGCGCAATCTCTTCGGTCCAGATCCGGGTCCGCTCCTCGCGCTCCATGTGGCACGCGGAGAAGTGGCGGGTTCCCGTCTCCTTCAGTTCGGGGCGCTCGGTGCGCGTGATGCCGCCCTTGGGCACGTCCGCGTACGGGCAGCGCGGGTTGAAGGCGCAGCCGCTGGGGACGTTGATCAGGCTGGGCGGGTTGCCCTTGACCGGGATCAGGCGGTCCGTCTGCTCGCGGTCGATCCGCGGCATCGAGCCGAGCAGGCCCCAGGTGTAGGGGTGCTGCGGCTCGTAGAAGACCGACTCGGCCGGTCCGCGCTCCACGCAGCGGCCGCCGTACATCACGAGGATGTCGTCGGCGACCTCGGCGACGACGCCGAGGTCGTGCGTGATGATGACGACCGCCGAGCCGAACTCCTTCTGCAGGTCCCGGATCAGGTCGAGGATCTGCGCCTGGACGGTCACGTCGAGGGCCGTCGTCGGCTCGTCGGCGATGAGCAGCTCGGGGTTGTTGACCAGCGCCATCGCGATCATCGCGCGCTGGCGCATACCGCCGGAGAACTCGTGCGGGTAGTTCGAGAAGCGCTTGGCCGGCTCGGGGATGCCGACCCGGTCGAGGAGTTCGACGGCCCGCTTCTTGGCGGTCTTCTTGTCGACCGGGTGGTGGACCCGGTACGCCTCGGAGATCTGCGCGCCGACCGTGTAGTACGGGTGCATCGCGGACAGCGGGTCCTGGAAGATCATCGCCATGTCGCGGCCGCGCAGCTTGCGGACCTCTTCGGGGTCGGCCGAGAGCAGCTCGCGGCCGTTCAGCCAGATCTCGCCGGAGATGCGTGCCTTCTGCCGGCCGTACTGGCCGACGGTGTGCAGGCCCATGATGCCGAGCGAGGTGACCGACTTGCCGGAGCCGGACTCGCCCACGATGCCGAGGGTCTTGCCCTTCTCCAGCTGGAAGCTGAGCCCGTCGACGGACTTGACCAGGCCGTCGTCGGTCGGGAAGTGGATCTTCAGGTCGCGGACGTCGAGGAAGGCGTCGGACGGGGCGTTCGAGGCCGCGACCGGTTCGCCCAGCGCCGCGCCGGTCTTGGTCAGCTTGTCCGTCATGCGAGCCTCACTCGGGGGTCGATCACCGCGTACAGAAGGTCCACCACGAGGTTGGCGATGACGACGGCGGCCGCGGTGATGAGCGTGACCGCCATGATCAGCGGGAGGTCGCGCTCGGTGACGCCCTTGATCGCCATCTGGCCGAGGCCCTGGAGGTTGAACGCGGTCTCGGTGAGGACCGCGCCGCCGACGAGGGCTCCGAGGTCCATGCCGAAGATGGTCAGGATCGGGGTCATCGTGGAGCGCATGGCGTGCTTGCCGAGCACGACCCGCTCCGGCAGACCCTTGGCCCGCGCCGTACGGATGTAGTCCTCGCCGAGGACCTCCAGCATGGTGGCGCGGGTGAGCCGCGCGTACATCGCCGCGTACAGGAACGCGAGGGTGATCCACGGCAGCAGCAGGCCGCCGAACCAGCCGCCGAAGGACTCGCCGATCGGCGTGTACGAGGCGTTCACCCAGCCCAGCTGGGTGCGGAAGATCAGCATCGCCAGCATGGCGGTGAAGAAGATGGGGAGCGAGACACCGGCGAGTGCGGTGACCATCGCGGCGCGGTCGACGAGGGTGCCCCGCTTGAGCGCGGAGACCACACCGGTCGTGACGCCCATGAGCAGCCACAGCACGGCGGCGCCGAGCACCATGGAGAGCGTCACGGGGAACGCGTCGACCAGCATCGTCGAGACGTCCTGCTCGGTACGGAACGAGTAGCCGAAGCAGGGAGCCTCGCAGTGGATGGTGCTGCCGCCGCCCGTGTAGTCGCGGCCGACGAAGATTCCGGAGACGAAGTGCCAGAACTGCACCAGGATCGGCTCGTCCAGGCCCAGCTTCTGCCGGACACCTTCGATGGCAGCCGGATCCGCCTGCTTGCCGACGAACATCACGGCAGGGTCGCTGCCGGTCATCTTGGGGATGAGGAAGAAGATGCTGAGCGTCGTCAGGGTGACGACCATCAGCATCATGACGACGGCGAACAGCCGTCGGACGAGATATGCAAGCATGCGGTCGGCCGACCGGCGGCCGGGGATCCCGATCAGGTTCCCCGGCCGCCGTGAGCGGCCATCACCTGCCCTTCGGACCTAGCGGCGGGTGGTGCGCCGTTGGAGCGGGTGGATGGGACTCTCGGTTACTTCATGACGCCGAGCGACGCGTAGTCGTAGCGGCCGTTGTAGGCGTCGGCCGTGTAGACGTTGGTGAGTCGCGAGGAGCGCCAGATGATGTTCTTCTCGTGCGTGAAGGGCAGGTACACCGCGGCGTCGGAGACCTTGGTGTTGATCTGCTTGTAGAGCTCGCCGGCCTTGACCGGGTCGGTCTCCTTCAGCGCCTGGTCGAACAGGCCGTTGACGGCCGGGTCGTTCAGCTCGGAGAAGTTGTTGTTACCGCTCTGGAGGATGAAGCGGCCGTCGACCAGCGGCTGCAGGAAGCCCTGGCCCGACGGGAAGTCGGCGCCCCAGCCCATGATGATGATGCCGTAGCCCTTGTCCTTGACGACCTTCGGCGAACCGATGATGCCGGAGGTCTGGGCGCCGTCGAACTGGTCGATCTGGGCGTCGATGCCGACGGCCTTCAGCGACTGCTGGAGGGACTCGGCGGTCGCGATCTCGATCTTCTTGTTGTTGCGGACCGCGATCGTGGTCTTGAAGCCGTTCGGCTTGCCGCACTTGGCCAGGGCCTCCTTGGCCTTGGCGACGTCGGCCTTGCCGGCCAGCTTGCCGTACGGGTCGGCCTTCGGGTCGGCACCCTTGATCGCCGGCGGCAGCATGTTGGAGGCGATGTCGCCACCGGCCTGCGGGCCACCACGGGCGGTCTGCAGGGACTTGGAGTCGGCCGCGTAGATGATCGCCTTGCGGCACTCGACGTTGTCGATGACCGTCTGCGGGAAGACCGCGTAGCGGATGAAGCCGGTCTGCGGGTTGTCCGCGTTCTCCTTGTGCTGCTGGAGCACCTTGGCGCGGGCCGCGGCGCCGACACCGGTGGCGTTGAGGTCGAGGTCGTACTCGCCCTCGATCAGCCGGTTGTCCATGTCGTCCGCGTTCGTGGTGAACTTGACGCTGATCTTGTCCGGCAGGGCCTTGCGGACGGTGTCCGTCTTGGCGTCCCACTTGTCGTTGCGGACGAGCAGCATCGACTTGTTCGGGGTGTACGACTGCCACTTGTACGGGCCGGAGGAGAAGGGCTTCAGGCCGTACTGGGCCTTGGTGTCCTTGTCCTGGCGGACCGGGGAGGCGGCGGGCATGGCCAGCATCTGCAGGAAGTCACCGTTGGCGACCGGCAGCTTGAAGATGATGGTCTTGTCGTCCGGGGTCTCGATCGCCTTCAGGCCGAGCTTGTCCGGGGTGGTGTCCTTGTAGGGACCCTTGTACTCGCCCTTGGGGTCGAGGACCTGCTGCAGGTAGATCGGACCGCCGGAGATGACGTCCTGCGCCCAGATGCGCTCGATGCCGTACTTGATGTCCTTGGAGGTGATCGGCTTGCCGTCCTCCCAGGCGACCCCGTCCTTCAGCGTGAAGGTGTAGGTCAGACCGTCGGCCGAGACCTTGCCGGCGTCGGTGGCGAGGTCGGGGACCAGCTCGGTGGAGGCGGCGCCCGGCTCGGCCTTGAAGGTGACCAGCTGACGCGTGTAGTAGCGGGCGAAGTCCCACACGAAGCCGTAGTAACCGCGCTGCGGGTCCCACGAGTCGGCCTCCTGCGAGCCGATGAACTTCAGCTCGCCGCCCTTCTTGTCGGAGGCGTTGGCGACCTTGTTCACCGCGGCGTTGAAGCCGGGGGCGCCGGTCTTGCCCTTGCCGTTGTCGCCGGTGCCGCCGCCACACGCCGTGGTGACGACCATCGTGGCGGCGGCGAGCAGCGCGCCGGCGGCGATTCTGCGCCGCGAAGAGCTGTTCAGAGTCATGGTCACGCAACCTCCGGAATAGTGGCGGCCGTTACGGCGGTCCGCCGGGTGGTGATTGCCTCCTGTCAACAGCGGCAGGGGCGGGTCTGTACGGGCGTGCGGGCGGTTCGGCGGGCGGTCAGCGCGCTGCCTTCGGGTCGAGCGCGTCGCGCACGCCGTCGCCGAAGAGGTTGAACGCCAGAACGGTGATGAAGATCGCGAGGCCGGGGATCACCATGAACAGGGGATCCGATTCATAGGTGGAGATGGCCGTCGAGAGCATCTGGCCCCAGGAGGCGGTGGGCGGCTTGACGCCCGCGCCGAGGAAGCTGAGGGCCGCTTCGGTGAGGATGTTCGTGGGGATCATGAGGGTCGCGTAGACCATGATCGGGGCGATCAGGTTGGGCAGCAGCTCCCGGCGCAGGATGTAGAGCCGGCCGGCGCCCAGCGAGCGGGCCGCCTCCACGTACTCGCGGTTGCGCAGCGAGAGGGTCTGGCCGCGGACGATCCGGCCGACGTACGGCCAGCCGAAGAAGCCGATCACGACCACCAGCGCGCCGATGCGGACCCCGGAACCGGAGAAGCCGAGCAGCTCGTTGGGGAGCACGGAGACCAGGGCGATGGTGAAGAGCAGCTGCGGGAAGGCGAGCATGACGTCCATGACCCGGCTGAGGGCCGCGTCGACCCAGCCGCCGAAGTAGCCGGCGACGACGCCGAGGACGGTGCCGAGGACGACCGCGAACATCGCCGCGAGGAAGGCGACGAGCAGCGAGATCCGCGCCCCGTAGACGATCCGGCTGAAGACGTCACGGCCGTTGACCGGCTCGACGCCGAGCAGGAAGTCGGAGCTGATGCCGCCGTAGGGGCCGATCGGGGTGCCGAAGAGCGGGTCGATCTGGTCCTCGTGGAACTCGTCCGGCGGGTGGCCGAGCAGCCCCACGATGAGGGGCGCGAAGATCGCGACGAAGACCAGGAAGATCACGATCGCGCCGCCGGCCAGCGCGAGCTTGTCGCGCTTGAGCCTGGTCCAGGCGATCTGCCAGGGGGAACGACCCTCGATCGCCTTGCCCGCAGGCGCGGGAGGCACGGCATCGACGGCGGCGGTCGACTCGGCCGCACTCGTCTCGTGCAGTGGTGCCGTCATCGTGGTGAGGACCCCTCTCGGCCGCCGGTAGCCGGCCCTTGCCCGCCGCGGGTAGCGGCTTGGTGGAACAACTGCGGGGCACCGGCCAGGAGGCCGAACGCCCGGTGTTCCGGGGAGTCTTCAATGTGGTCGCGATCACCCGCCAGACCTCACGGTGAATGTTTGCTCAACCGTGATGCGGTTCGTTGCCTTCCGTTATCCGGACTCTGTGATCGCGTCAGCGGACCATCTCGGCCACTATTCGGCTCAAACGGACATCCACCCCAACACCCCTGTGACAGGTGCCAATTGGGGTGACGCATGGGGTGGCGAATCGGGTGATTCGCCATGTCCGGGACGCGACGCGCCAGGTGCGGGACGCGGCTCAGTACGTGCGGGGCACGGCCGGCGGGTAGCCGTAGCCGGAGGCGGGCGGCGCGGGCGCCGCGTGCGCGTCGCGGTCGTAGAACGGCCGGGCGTTGGCGCGCAGCCACATCGCGACGGGGTCGTACGCGTCCGACATCGCGACCGTCGAGACGGGCAGGCCGTCGGGGACCGCGGAGACCGACTGCCGCATCATCGCGCGCACCGACTCCACGGCGGCGGCGGAGGTGTCGTACAGGTCGAGACCGATGGCGAGGTACGGGGAGCCGAGCGCGGGCTGCACCCAGGCCCTGCGCAGCGACCGTACGGACGGGGTGCGATGGGCGTTCTGGGTCAGCAGGGCGTAGAACTGCGGAATCTCGAGCGCGGGTTCGGAGAGCCTGAGCGGTCCGGCCGGCATCCGGTCGAGACCGGTGGCGATCCGGCGCAGGTCCGCCCAGGGGATGCCGACGCCGCCGTTCGGGTCGTGCGGGTTGAGCCAGATGCCCACCCGGTCGGGGTAGAGCGCGCCGGCGATCTCGCGTCCCGTGACCGCCTCGTGCGCGCGGTTCCAGCCGGAGGCGGCCAGCTCCTGGGCGGAGGTGACGCACGGGGCGTACCCGAAGCCGTCGACCTCCATGTGTCCGTACTGGGCGTCGGGCGAGCCGGGGGTGCCCTGCCAGAGCAGCATCCAGACGCCGCCGTCGGCGAGGGCGCGCAGCAGGTCCTCGTACGCCTCGTAGCGTCCGGGTGCCACCTGGCGCAGCCTGTGCTCGACCATTCCGGTCGCAGCGGTGCCTGACGCGCTCACGCTGTTCTCCGCCCCTCTTCCGTCCACCGCTTCAGCTTAGTTACCGGGAGGCCCGCTGGTAGAAGGGGCGCACCCGCTCCAGCAGCCAGTCGCCGACCGGGTCCTGCGCCACGTCGAGCAGGATGAGGTTGACCGGCCAGGCCACCTCGACCCGGCCGAGCGCGCGGCCGAGGGCGTCCAGCGGGGCGTTCCGGTCGACGCCGTCCCAGGTGACGAGCTCGACGCCGACGAAGAGGGCCGGTTCGGTGCCCTCGACGCTGGCCAGGGCGCGGCGGGCGGAGAGGACGACTCCGGTGTCCTCGAACTCGGCGGAGGCGGCGGAGAGGAAGTCGACGGGGTCGTCCTGCCAGTCGGGCTCGAAGAGCCGGACCCGGCCGCCGCTCGCGGGGCCGTCCAGCGGGGTGCGGCCGGTCCGGCAGAGTTCGGCCACGGCGGGCGGGGGCAGCGGGGCGCCGACGGTGCCGCCGGGGTTCACGGCGATGCCGAGCTGCGGGGGCAGTCCGCGGGCGAAGTCACGGGCGGGGGCGACGGTGAAGGACATGTGGCTGCCGACGCAGGCGAGGAACTGCTGCTCGGAGCTGAAGACGGGGACGTACGGCAGTCCGTCGATCTCCATCGTGGGCAGGTCGAGGTCCCGGCTCTCCTGGCTGCCTCCGTTGGGCAGCGGCACCCAGACGGGGCTCCGGCCGAGGACCTCGACGAGGCGGCCCCCGGCGGAGGGGTTGCCGAGCGAGGCCGCGAGGACCTCTTCGAGCTCGTTGCCCGGCCACGTAACGTCCACGGTTCCCGCTTCCCCTGTCTGGCACGCCCTGATCGCGTGTCTGGCGCGCCCTCGTCGTGACGCCCTCGGGGCAGAACCCTAACGCCGCCCTGGCACCCCCGTGGCCAAAAGCGCTCAGTGCGCGGAGCGGAAGGCGATGGTCCGCAGGGCTCCTGCGGCGTCCCGGTCGAGCAGCGTCGCCGAGGCGCAGCCGCGGGGCAGCCGGCCCGCCTCGACCGAGCGGAGGAGCCGGCCGACGGCCCGGCGGTGCCGGGCGAAGGCGTAGCCGGAGACGCCCCGGCCGCGCTCGCGCTGGCCGGCCCGGGCGGCGGCGGGTGGGACGTCGAGCAGGATCAGATGGAGGGCGCCGCCCCGGCGGCGGGCCTCGCGGGCCAGCCAGTTCCGCACCCAGGACTGGGTGCCGCAGTCGTGGACGACGACGCTCCGCCCGGCCCGCAGCGCGCGCCACAGACCGGCGTAGTGGGCGATCCGGGCCAGCGGGCGGTAGACCGCGTACGGCAGGAAGGCGGGCAGCCGGGCCTCCCAGCGCTCGCGGGCGTCCTGGGAGTCGATGCCGAGGCCGTCCGCGGCGCGCCGCATCAGCGTGGACTTGCCGCTGCCGGGCAGCCCGGAGACCACCACGAGGTCGCCCGCCGTGAAGGCGAGCGTGCGGGGGCCGCGGCCGCCGCGCTCGCGCAGATCGCGCAGCAGGGGCGCGGCGCGGCGTCTGCGGGTCCTGGCGCGGGCGCGGGCACGCGGGGCCGGTATCCCCGTACTCGTGGCGTAGGCGCCGGAGCGCTGGATCGTCATCGTCTCTCCCCCAGTCGGGTCCCGAGAACCCCTTGCCCACAAAGTGTAAAGAAGGGGTAATCAGTCACAAGCGATTTGCCGATCCGACACCGCGTGCAATGATGTCCGCGCCAAGCGCACACAACCGCATACCGGCCGCTCGAATCCGCGCGGGAGAGTCCCGGAACCACCACGGTGGGCCCCGGGCGCCGAAGGAGCAAGACCCTCCCTTGAATCTCTCAGGCCCCGTACCGCGTGGATGAGGCAGATCTGAAAAGCGGGACACGCCCTCGCGTGTCCCCACCCAAGGTGCAAGCCGATCTCTCGGTGACGAGATGCTCTCGGTGAACCTCTCAGGTTCCATGACAGATGGGGAGGACGTCCTCGCCCGTCATGTTTTCCGCCCTTGGGATCCGGGAGCCACCCATGAGCACGTCTGCCCCCCGTCTGACCGCCCTCGATGCCCTGCATCGCTCCCTGGGCGCGACCATGACCGACTTCGCCGGCTGGGACATGCCGCTGCGCTACGGCAGCGAGCGGGACGAGCACGTCGCCGTCCGCACCAAGGCGGGCCTCTTCGACCTCTCCCACATGGGCGAGATCACCGTCACCGGCCCGCAGGCGGTCGAGCTGCTCGACTTCGCCCTGGTCGGCAACATCTCCACGGTCGGCGTGGGCCGCGCCCGCTACACGATGATCTGCCAGGAGGACGGCGGCATCCTCGACGACCTGATCGTGTACCGGCTCGCTGACACCGAGTACATGGTCGTCGCCAACGCCTCCAACGCCCAGATCGTCCTCGACGCGCTCACCGAGCGCGCGGCCGGCTTCGACGCCGAGGTCCGCGACGACCGCGACGCGTACGCCCTGATCGCCGTCCAGGGCCCGGAGTCCCCCGGCATCCTGAAGTCGCTCACCGACGCCGACCTGGACGGGCTGAAGTACTACGCCGGCCTGCCGGGCACGGTCGCCGGGGTCCCCGCCCTGATCGCCCGTACCGGCTACACCGGCGAGGACGGCTTCGAGCTGTTCCTGAAGCCGGAGCACGCCGAGGGCGTCTGGAAGGCGCTGACCGAGGCGGGCGCGCCGGTCGGCCTGATCCCCTGCGGCCTGTCCTGCCGTGACACGCTGCGCCTGGAGGCGGGCATGCCGCTGTACGGGCACGAGCTGACGACCTCCCTCACCCCGTTCGACGCCGGTCTCGGCCGGGTCGTGAAGTTCGAGAAGACGACGAACGAGGGCCGCTTCGTCGGCCGCGAGGCGCTCGAGAAGGCCGCCGAGCGCGCCGAGACCGCCCCGCCGCGCAAGCTGGTCGGCCTGATCGCCGAGGGCCGCCGCGTCCCGCGCGCCGGTTTCTCCGTCGTCGCGAACGGCGAGGTCATCGGCGAGGTCACCTCGGGCGCGCCGTCCCCGACGCTCGGAAAGCCGATCGCGATCGCCTACGTGGACGCGGCGCACGCCGAGCCCGGCACCCAGGGTGTAGGTGTGGACATCCGCGGCACGCACGAGCCGTACGAGGTCGTGGCGCTGCCCTTCTACAAGCGTCAGAAGTGACGGCGCACCGGAACTGACGATCGGGGCGGGCGTGAGGTATCCCACCCCCTCACGTCTCACCCCGCGTCTCATCCCGTAAGACCAGCGTTCATCAGCACTCCCCCGATCCAGGAGAATCACGACATGAGCAACCCCCAGCAGCTCCGCTACAGCAAGGAGCACGAGTGGCTGTCGGACGTCGTCGACGGCGTCGCGACGGTCGGCATCACCGAGCACGCGGCGAACGCCCTCGGTGACGTCGTCTACGTGCAGCTCCCGGAGGTCGGGGACACCGTGACCGCGGGCGAGTCCTGTGGCGAGCTGGAGTCCACCAAGTCCGTCAGCGACCTGTACGCCCCGGTGACCGGCGAGATCGTCGAGGCCAACCAGGACGTCGTGGACGACCCCTCCCTGGTGAACACCGCCCCGTTCGAGGGTGGCTGGCTGTTCAAGGTGCGCATCACCGGTGAGCCGGACGAGCTGCTCACCGCCGACGAGTACACCGCCTTCACCGCAGGCTGACCGAGACCCGTAGGGATCGATCCATGTCGCTTATGAACACCCCTCTCCATGAGCTGGACCCGGACGTCGCCGCCGCCGTCGACGCCGAGCTCCACCGCCAGCAGTCCACCCTCGAGATGATCGCCTCGGAGAACTTCGCTCCGGTCGCGGTCATGGAGGCCCAGGGCTCGGTCCTCACCAACAAGTACGCCGAGGGCTACCCGGGCCGCCGCTACTACGGCGGCTGCGAGCACGTCGACGTGGCCGAGCAGATCGCCATCGACCGGATCAAGGACCTGTTCGGCGCCGAGTACGCCAACGTCCAGCCGCACTCCGGCGCCTCCGCGAACCAGGCCGCGCTCTTCGCGATCGCCCAGCCGGGCGACACGATCCTGGGCCTGGACCTGGCGCACGGCGGTCACCTGACCCACGGCATGCGCCTGAACTTCTCGGGCAAGCAGTTCAACGTGGTCGCGTACCACGTGGACGAGGCCGGTCTGGTCGACATGGCCGAGGTCGAGCGCCTGGCCAAGGAGCACCGCCCGAAGGTGATCATCGCGGGCTGGTCCGCCTACCCGCGTCAGCTGGACTTCGCGGAGTTCCGCCGGATCGCCGACGAGGTCGAGGCGTACCTGTGGGTCGACATGGCCCACTTCGCGGGCCTGGTCGCGGCCGGTCTGCACCCGAACCCGGTCCCGCACGCCGACGTGGTCACCTCGACCACGCACAAGACGCTCGGCGGCCCGCGCGGCGGCATCATCCTCGCGAAGAAGGAGTTCGCGAAGAAGCTGAACTCCTCGGTCTTCCCCGGTTTCCAGGGCGGCCCGCTGGAGCACGTGATCGCGGCCAAGGCCGTCTCGTTCAAGATCGCGGCCTCGGAGGAGTTCAAGGAGCGCCAGCAGCGCACCCTGGACGGCGCCCGGATCCTGGCCGAGCGCCTGGTCCAGGACGACGTCACCGCGCACGGCGTCTCGGTCCTGTCCGGCGGCACGGACGTGCACCTGGTCCTGGTGGACCTGCGCAACTCCGAGCTGGACGGCCAGCAGGCCGAGGACCGCCTCCACGAGGTCGGCATCACGGTCAACCGGAACGCGATCCCGAACGACCCGCGTCCGCCGATGGTCACCTCGGGTCTGCGCATCGGTACGCCGGCGCTCGCGACCCGCGGTTTCGGCGCCGAGGACTTCGCCGAGGTCGCCGACGTCATCGCGGAGACCCTGAAGCCCGGCTTCGACGCCGACGCCCTGAAGGCCCGGGTCGTCGCGCTGGCCGAGAAGCACCCGCTGTACCCCGGCCTGAAGTAATTTCGTACCCTTTTGTTGGTATGAAGCTCCGGGGCACCGCGCACACTGGACAGTGAGCCGGTGCCCCACCCCTTTGTCCCGCTCGCTTTCCTGCTCTGTTCTGCACCACCCCGGCAGACAACGGCGTCAGCCCCCCACAAGGAGTCCCCCGTGGCCATCTCGGTCTTCGACCTGTTCTCGATCGGCATCGGCCCGTCCAGCTCGCACACGGTGGGCCCGATGCGCGCGGCCCGGATGTTCGCGCGCCGTCTGAAGAACGAAGGCCTCCTGGCGCACACGGCGTCGATACGGGCCGAGCTGTACGGCTCGCTGGGCGCGACCGGCCACGGGCACGGCACGCCGAAGGCGGTCCTGCTGGGCCTGGAGGGCAACTCGCCGCGCACGGTGAACGTGGAGACCGCGGACGACGAGTTCGAGCGGATCAAGTCGAGCGGCCGGATCAACGTCCTCGGGATGCACGAGATCCCCTTCGACTTCGACGCGGACCTGATCCTGCACCGGCGCAAGGCGCTGCCGTACCACGCCAACGGCATGACGGTCTTCGCGTACGACGTCGAGGGCGCGCTGGTCCTGGAGAAGACGTACTACTCGGTCGGCGGCGGCTTCGTCGTCGACGAGGACGCGGTCGAGGGCTCGGACCCGATCATCCCGGACGACACGGTCCTGAAGTACCCCTTCCGCACGGGCGACGAGCTGCTCCGGCTCGCGAAGGAGACGGGCCTGTCGATCTCCGCGATGATGATGGAGAACGAGAAGGCCTGGCGCACCGAGGACGAGATCCGCGAGGGCCTCCTGGAGATCTGGCGGGTCATGCAGGCCTGCGTCTCGCGCGGCATGTCCCGCGAGGGCATCCTGCCCGGCGGCCTGAAGGTCCGCCGCCGCGCCGCGAACACGGCCCGCAAGCTGCGCTCCGAGGGCGAGCCGGCGGCGCTCGCGATGGAGTGGATCACGCTCTACGCGATGGCCGTGAACGAGGAGAACGCGGCGGGCGGCCGCGTGGTGACCGCCCCGACGAACGGTGCGGCGGGCATCATCCCGGCGGTCCTGCACTACTACATGAACTTCGTGCCGGGCGCCGACGACGACGGCGTGGTCCGCTTCATGCTCGCGGCGGGCGCGGTCGGCATGCTCTTCAAGGAGAACGCCTCGATCTCGGGCGCCGAGGTCGGCTGCCAGGGCGAGGTCGGCTCGGCCTGCTCGATGGCGGCCGGCGCCCTCGCGGAGGTCATGGGCGGCTCCCCGGAGCAGGTCGAGAACGCGGCCGAGATCGGCATGGAGCACAACCTGGGCCTGACCTGCGACCCGGTCGGCGGCCTGGTCCAGATCCCGTGCATCGAGCGCAACGGCATGGCGGCGGTCAAGGCGGTCACGGCCGCGAAGATGGCCCTCCGCGGCGACGGCAGCCACCTGGTCTCCCTGGACAAGGTCATCAAGACGATGAAGGAGACCGGCGCGGACATGTCGGTCAAGTACAAGGAGACGGCGCGGGGCGGTCTCGCGGTGAACATCATCGAGTGCTGATCACACACGGCTGATCAGCACAGGCTGATCACCGCGTGCTGATCACCGCCTGCTGATTCCCGGGGCGGTCCGGGTCTCGTGCGGATTCGGCTCGTGCCGCAGCAGCGGCACCGGGCCCCGCATCGCGAATCCGCCCGGGAGGTCCAGCCGGCCGCCCCGTCGCTCGGCGATCACCGCCCCCTGCGCCCCCAGGCTCACGTCGACCGCGCACTCCCCCGACCGCACGCCGGTCAGGCAGGCGTCGCGGACCACACAGACGAGCCCGGAGATCCAGAAGACCACGCTCAGCTGCACGTCCAGTGTGCCGATCTTCGCGCCGTCCACGTAGACGTCGACGTAGGGCCGGTGCGTGGAGGTGACCCGATGGGTCGCGAGGGCGACGACCTCCTCGCTGCCCGGCAGGTCCCGGGTACGGCGCGCGGCGGACTGCAGCGCGGAGTGGCCGCGCCAGCCGGCGGCGGCCAGGTCGAACACGTCGAGGCCGAGGAAGTCGTCCACGACGGTGGCCAGCTCGTGCTCGACCGCCCGGTCGGCGGCGGGCGTCCGGCCCCGTACGGACGCGAGCAGCGGCCCGGCCGTGCCATGGGCACGCAGCGGCCCGTCGAGGCCTTCACCGTCGCCGAGCAGGAACGAGCGGACGGCGATCGTCGGGGTCGTGGCCCTCAAGGGCGCGGTCGTGGTCATCGGTCCTCCTCGTCGAGGGTCTGCCGACCGGGGTCCGGGTGCGGGTCGAGCCGGGTGGTGTGGGTGGGCGGCTCGCCGGGCGGACGGTACTCGGTCAGCGCCGTGTCGCCGGTGGCGGGCCGCAGGGTCGCCCGTACGTGGCTGCGCACCCAGCGGGGGCCTCGGTGCAGCCGCCCGAAGTAGACGGCCGCGGCGGCGGCGAGAGCGAGCGCACCGCCCAGGGACGCAGGACCGACGACCCACCCGACGGGGGTGGAGCCGCCGCCGTTGCCTCCGGGCGGGACGGTTGCGTTGGGGTCGGTCTGGTTCGGGTCGGTCTGATTCGGGTCGGTCTGATTCGGGTCGGTCTGGTTCGGGTCCGTCTGGTTCGGGTCGGTCTGGAAGGGGTCCGTCTGGTTCGGGTCCGTCTGGTTCGGGTCCGTCTGGTTCGGGTCCGTCGGGTTCGGCTCGTCCGTGACCTCGTACGAAGCCTCGTCGTACTGCTCCGGGTAGTCCTGGCAGACCGCCCGCACCGTGTGCCCGCCCGGCTCCGCGTCGCTCGGTACCGGGATCTCGGTGGCGAAAGTGGCCTGCTCCGTGACGGGGGCGGTGGTCAGCGACTCGTCGCCGTCCCACAGCAGGTCGACGTTCGAGCAACGGAAGCCCGTGCCCTCCGCCTGTACGGTGCTCCCTTTCGTGCCCTCCTCCTCGGCGAGGGCGAGGAGCGGGTCCCCCGGGGTTTCGACGACGTAGACGGCCTCCGCATAGAGGGACGACGCATCGGTGCACACGGCCCGGAAGGTGTACGTGCCCGGGTCAGAATCAGCCGGGACGGTCTCCGTGTACGAGAAGTCGCCGTTCTCCGACACGGGGATGCCGGACGCGATCTCGGGCCCGCCCACCACGTGGAGATACACGGTGCCACCAGGGCACTCGTCGAAGCCCGTGCCCCGGACGTCGATCACGTCCCCGACGGAGCCGTGGTCCGGGTCGAGCGTGAGGGAGGCCTCGGCATCCGGCGGTTCCGTCGTCGACGGCGGTTCCGATGGCGTCGGCGGCGATTCCGGTGGTGTCGATTCCGGTGGTGGCGGCGGTTCCGACGTGCCCGATGGCGGCTCCGACGTCGTCGGTGGGGGCGTCGGTTCGGCCGACGCCGGGATGGCGACCGGTCCCACGCTGATCGCTACGCTCAGAAGCACAGCCATCAGCAATCGACGCACCAGCCGCGCGACAGTAACCATAGGGAGAGGGTTTGGGGGAACACCCCTATTTTCCCACCAGGTTCACGCCCGCGCGCGTCGTCCTGCCCAGGGGGAGCCGGCGCAGGGTCGAACACGTGCCGGCGGATCCGGGGAGCGTCACCGCTCGATCGTCACCGGCGCCCGGGCGGGCGGCAACTCACGTGCGTACGCACGGAGTACACGCCGCCCGCCCCGCGCGGCAGGGGTCAGGCCTTGCTGAGGTGGGCCCAGAACTCGTCCCACGACAGCTTGCCGTCGTGGTTGTCGTCGCGCTGCTTGATGAGCGCCTCGGCGACCGTCTCGGTGACGTTGAAGTCACCCAGCTGGGCCATGACGCTCTTGTACTCGGAGGCGGTGATGAAGCCGTCCTTGTCCACGTCGAACCGATCGAACGCCGTGCGTGCCGACTCGATGTCCGCCACTGTTTCCGCCCCTTCTTGGTGCTTCTCTGACGGGGTCAGATTAGCGGGCGCGGTCGTGCCGGATGATGGGGGTATGAGCGACGATGTGGCACGGATTCTGGCCGACGCGGCGGAGGGAAGGTTCCCGCCGCCGGACGGGACGACGACGGTCGTCCCGCAGCCGAGCACGCGCGACGCCGGGGTCCTCGCCTTCACCGCGCACTCCGTCGTCTTCACGGACGCGGATCCGGAGTGGGTGCGGGCGGAGTTGGCCGCCACCGCCAGTGACCCACTGGCCGCGTCGATGAATCCCGGGTTCCTGCTGGCCCTCATGCGGCGGACCGGGCGCCGGATGAACACCGTCGACCTGCTCACCGTCGCCCCCGCCCTGCCCGGCGCCCCCGAGCTGCCGCTGCGGGAGATCCGGGACCCCGAGCACCCGCGGGTCGCTCGGGCGCTGAAGTACCGCGACGACGTCCGGGTGTGGGGCGCCGACGGCGGCGTGGTCGTCCTCGGCCGTGGCGTCGCCGGGCGCTGGGAGGCCGCGATCGAGGTGGACGAGGACGTCAGGCACCGCGGGATCGGCCGGGCCCTCGCGCTCGCCGCCCGGCACCTCACGCCGGGCGACGTGGTCTGGTCCCAGCAGTCCCCGGGCAACGCCCGCAGCGTCCGGGTCTTCCAGGCCGCCGGCTACCGTCCCGTCGCCTCCGAGGCCCTGCTGGTCGCCGCCTGACGGTCAGCGGAAGACTCCCGTGTGGCCGAGCGAGTACCGGCCCGGCTGCGGGTAGACCGCCAGGCCGTGCGGGCCGCCGCCGACCGGGATGCGGGCCAGCTGCTTCCCGGTCGTCGTGTCGATCGCGTACACCTCGGAGTCGTACCGGCCGGACAGCCACAGCACCTTGCCGTCGGCGGAGACGCCGCCCATGTCCGGTGAACCGCCGTCCGGCAGCCGCCACTTCTTCGTCAGCCTGTTCCGGTCGAAGTCGAAGACGGAGACGGAGCCCTCGCCGCGGTTGGGGATGTACATCTCCTTGGAGTCGCGGGAGATGTACAGGCCGTGGGCGCCCTTGCCGGTCGGCATCAGCTGCGGGGTGGTGAACTTCTCGCCGTCGAGGACCCACACGCCGTGGGCCATCATGTCGGCGATGTAGAAGGTCTTGCCGTCCGGGGAGATCTTCACGTCCTGCGGCATGGCGCCCTCGAAGGGCAGTCGCTGCTGGCCGATGACCTCCATCCTCTCGGTGTCGACCTTCAGGAGTTCGCCGGAGAACTCGCAGGAGACGACGAAGTACCGGCCGTCGGCGGAGAAGTCGGCGTGGTTGACGCCGTAGCAGCTGACCGGGACGGTCTTCTTCCGTTCCATCGTGTGCGGGTCGCGGAAGACCAGTTCGCGGTCGAGGGAGGCCATGACGACGGCGTACTTCCCGTTGGGCGTGAAGTACAGGTTGTACGGGTCGTGGACCTCGACGGGCTTTCCGGCGACGCCGGTGGCCGGGTCGATCGGGGTGAGCGTGTGGCCCCGGTTGTTGTTGACCCAGAGGGTCTTCAGGTCCCAGGACGGCACGACGTGCTGCGGCTGGACGCCGACCGGGATCGTCTCGACGACCTTGTACGTCGCCGGGTCGATGACCGAGACCGTGTTGGAGTTGGTGTTGGGGACGTAGACCCGGCTGGGGAAGCCCTTCACCACGGGCGAGAGCCTGCCGGGGCGGTCGGCGGCGTAGATGTCGTTCGGGTCGAGGACCGGCGGCATGCCCGGCAGCCCCGCGGGGGCGGCCTTCTTCGGTACGGCGGGGAGCGCGGCGGCCTGCTCCCGGCCGCCGCCCCGGGGCTCGGCGGCCCGGTCCGCGGTGCCGCACCCGGCGAGCGCGGCGAGCAGCGCGGCGGCGAGGAGGCTCTTCGTGCGCGTGGTGAGAGGCAGCATCAGGTCAGCAGCTCCGTGGTCGTCACCGCGCGCAGGCCGCGGCGGTCGAGTTCGGCGAGGAGGGGCGGCAGCGCGGCGAGGGTGTCCGGGTAGCCGAGGTGCAGGCTCACCACGGATCCGGCCCCGACGCGCGTGGTGACGTTCCGGACGACGGCGGGGGCACCGGGCGAGGTGTGGTCGAGGGAGTCGACGCCGTACGAGAGGACGTGCGGGTATCCGGCCCGCCGGGCGGCCCGGCGGACGGCCTCTCCGGCGTGCCGGGTCCTGGAGGGGCGGAACCAGGTGCCGATGGAGCCGGTGAGACGGCGCAGCCGGGTGGCGCAGGCGGCGATCTCGGCGTGCGCCTGGTCCTCGGTCATCGCGTCGACGTCGAGGTGGCGCTGGGTGTGGTTGCCGAGGTCGTGGCCGCCGTCGAGGACGCGGCGGGCGAGGTCGGGGTGGGCGTCGAGCCACTCGCCGACGGCGAGGACGGTGACCCGGGCGCCGCCCTTCTCGGCCTCGGCGAGCAGGGCGCGGGCGAGGGCGGGGTCGCCCTGGCCGTGGAAGGTGAGGGCGACCAGGGGGCGGTCGCGCGGGCCGTCGGTGATCTCGACGGGCAGCCCGGGGAAGCGGCGCGGGGCCGGGGCCTCGGGCGGCCTGGGGGCGGGTGCGGGGTCCCGGGGCGGCGCCGGACGGGTCTCGGTGCCGCAGGCGGTCGTGAGGGCCCCCGCGACGGCCCCGGCGAGGGCGGCGGCCGCACCTGCCCGGAGCGCGCCACGACGGTCGGTGAGGGTCACGCGCCCATTAAAAGGGCGATGTGTCCGGAAAATTACGATTAGGCCAATTCAGGACGTTTGCCATCCCGCACGCGGCGTCCGACATGCGGACACGTCGAGGAAACACCCGATGAACGCCATACTTATTCACCATTTACAAGGTTCGTGCTGCACGTCACCAATGATTCATCGGCGATGCGTGACGGTTTGACCGATTTTGAACCGATAGGGACTTTTGGCGGCAAGGCCACCTGTCTGCCATAGTCGAAGCCACGACCCCCATTGACCCGGGCCAGGTCGTCTTCGAGCACCGTGGGTTACACCCCCCCCCGACCCGCGGCGCTCCATACACAGAAGCCCCCTCTCCGGGGGTTTTTGTGTATCAGCGGTCGGAGACCCGCATCTCGAACCAGGTGGTCTTGCCGCGCGGCTGCAGGTCCACGCCCCAGCGGTCGGAGAGCTTGTCGACGAGGAAGAGGCCGCGGCCGCTGATGTCCATCTCCTGCACGGGCATCAGACAGGGCAGGCCGCGCGAGGGGTCTCGGACCTCGATCCGGATCCAGCCCCGGCGGCGCAGCAGCCTCAGGGCGAACACGCGCGCCCCGGTATGCCGGACGGCGTTCCCGACGAGCTCCGAGACGAGTAAGACCGCGTGCTCCGCGATCTGCGGCGTCAGGGCCCACTGTCGGAGCACCACGCACTGCGTGAGCCGGCGGGCGACCGCGGCGGACTCGGGGCGGGACGGCAGGCGGACGTCGTCCTCGGCCGGGTTGCCGTACAACTCCAGCGCCTTCAGGGCCTGTTCGTCCTCGGCGGTCGGTACCCACCGTGCGGCGGTCGCACCGCCGTGCTGCCGCGGTTGTTCCACACCCTCCAGGCCCGCCATGCCCCCATCATGGCCGTCCGGACGCGGCCGCGTGGCCGTTCCGGAGGAATCCGTACCCCGGAATCAACGATTCCGCGAGATTCCTCCGGCATATGCCAGCGGCCAGTGGGCGGGGTGTCCGTCAGGCGAACTTGGCCTTGCCCGGGCCCTCCTCGACGAAGCTCCGCATCCCGGTCTCCCGGTCCGCGGTCGCGAACAGGCCCGCGAACCAGGTGCGTTCGATCGCGAGGCCGGTGTCGATGTCGGCCTCCAGGCCCTGGTCGATCGCCTCCTTGGCGGCGCGCAGCGCGATGGCCGGGCCCTGCGCCAGCTTGGCGGCCCAGGCGTGCGCCTGCTCGTACACCTCGGCCGCGGGGACGACACGGTCCACCAGACCGAGTGTCAGGGCCTCCTCCGCCTTGACCATCCGGCCGGTGAAGATGAGGTCCTTGGCCTTGGACGGGCCGACGAGGCGGGAGAGCCGCTGGGTGCCGCCGGCGCCGGGGATGAGGCCGAGGAGGATCTCGGGCTGGCCGAGCTTGGCGTTGTCGGCGGCGATCCGGTAGTCGGCGCAGAGCGCCAGCTCGCAGCCGCCGCCCAGGGCGTAGCCGGTGACCGCGGCGACGACGGGCTTGGGGATGCGGGCGATCGCGGTGAAGGAGTCCTGGAGCGCGCGCGACCGCTTCACCATGGCCGCGTGGTCCATGACCTGCATCTCCTTGATGTCCGCGCCGGCCGCGAACACCTTCTCGCCGCCGTACAGGATCACGGCGCGCACGTCGTCGCGGTCGCTCGCCTCCTGGGCCAGCTCGCGCAGGCGGTCCTGGACGGCGATGTCGAGGGCGTTCATCGGGGGGCGGTCGAGGCGGATCGTGCCGACGCCGTCCGCGACTTCGAGGTTCACAGTCATACCCGGCAGGTTAGCCGTCGTTAACGACGAAGGGCCCGGTGCTGTTGCTCACAGCACCGGGCCCCGCGAAGGCGGTGTTACTTGATCCACTCCGACCAGGACATGTTCCAGCCGTTGAGGCCGTTGTCCGGCTGGATCTGCTTGTCCTTCGAGTTCTTCACGACGACCACGTCACCGATGAGCGAGCGGTCGTAGAACCAGGCCGCCGGGGTGGAGCTGTCGCCCGCGCCGCGCGCGTCGCGCAGACCGACGCAGCCGTGGCTGACGTTGGCGGAGCCGAACGTGCCCGAGGAGGCCCAGTAGTTGCCGTGGACGAAGGTGCCCGAGGTGGACAGACGCATCGCGTGCGGCACGTCCTTGATGTCGTACTCGCCGCCGAAGCCGACCGTGGCGCCGTTCATCCGGGTCACCTTGTACTTCTCGCTGATGACCATCTGACCGTTGTACGTGGTCGTGGACGGGGCGCCCGCGGTGATCGGGATGGTCTTGATGATCTTGCCGTCGCGCTCGACCTTCATGGTCTTGGCGCTGGCGTCGACCGTGGAGACCTGGCGGCGGCCGATGGTGAAGGAGACCGTCTTCTTCTGCTTGCCGTAGACGCCCGGGCGGCCCTCGACGCCGTCCAGGTTGAGCTCGACCTTCACCTTGGTGCCGGCGGCCCAGTAGTTCTCCGGGCGGAAGTCGAGGCGGTCGTTGCCGAACCAGTGGCCCTCGATCTCGACGGCGGGCGTCGCGGTGACCTTGATGGCCTTCTCCACGGCCTCGGGGTCGGTGATGCCCCGGGTGAAGCGGATGGAGACCGGCATGCCGACGCCGACGGTCGAACCGTCCTCGGGCGTGTAGTGGCCGATGAAGGTGTTCTTCGGGGTCAGCGTGGTGAAGGTGGTGTCCTTGGCCGACTCACGGCCCTCGGAGTCCTTCGCGATCGCGTGGACCTTGTACTGCGTGCCGGCGGAGAGGTGTCCGACGGGCTGCCAGCTGGCGCCGTCCGCCGATATCTTGCCCTCGACCTCGGCGCCCTTGGTGTCCGCGACCGTGACCGTCGTCAGCTTGCCCTGCTCGGCCGTGACCTTCAGCGCGCCGCTGGTGGCGACCGCGTCGGCGCCGTCCTTCGGGGTGATCGTGACGACCGCCTGCGAGGCGGCGATCTCCTGCTTGCCGCCACCGTCCTTGCCCGGCTCCTGCCCGCCCTTCGCGCCGGTGGTGTCGCCACCACCGCACGCGGTCAGGACGAGGAGCAGCGCCCCCGTCGCCAGCGCCCCCAGGCGGGTGCCGCGGCGCCTGCGTCCGGTGGTCGTTCCGGATATCGGCTGCCCGTTCACTATGGTGTTCTCCCCTCGCACGACCCGGCACTGCCTGGGCCCCACCCCCGTGCACATCCTCTCGCGCACACGGCGCTAGATAATCACACTGGAAGACACGAAAGTTCCACGCGAATGTCACCGTTCAGTCCCAGTTCGCACGGGGTTCGGGTCGGCTGCCCCTGTCATCGCAAGGCGCTACCCGCCTTCCACTCCTCCCATCCCATGTTCCATCCTCCGAGGCCGTTGTCGGGAGCGACCTTTCGGTCACGGGAGTTGACGACCTCGACGACGTCGCCGATGAGCGTGCGGTCGAAGAACCAGCCCGCCGGGGAGTCCGCGCTGCCGCCCTTCTCGTCCCGCAGACCCACGCAGCCGTGGCTGACGTTGGCCGAGCCGAAGGTGGAGGGCGCGGCCCAGTAGTTGCCGTGCAGGAAGGTCCCGGACTCGGTCAGCCGCATCGCGTGCGGCACGTCCTTGATGTCGTACTCCCCGCCGAAGCCGACCGTCCGGCCGTCCATCCGGGTCACGTCGTAGAGCTCCGTGACCACCATCTTCCCGTTGTACGTCGTCGTCTTCGGCGCCCCGGCCGTGATCGGCAGGGTGGCGAGCAGGTCGCCGTCCCTGCGCACCTCCATGGTGTGCTCGGCCGCGTCGACGAGGGAGACCTGGGAGCGGCCGACGGTGAACCCGACGCGCTTGCTCTGGATGCCGTACACCCCGGGCGCTCCTTCCAGGTCGCGCAGGGCGAGGTCGACGGTCACCTTGGTGCCGGGCCGCCAGTACTCCGCCGGGCGGAAGTCGAGCCGCTCCTTGCCGAACCAGTGGCCGACCACGTCGACCGGCGGGTCGGAGGTGACGGTGATGGCCCGCTCGACGGCCTCGCGGTTCTCGATGGCGCGGTTGAAGGAGAAGGAGACGATCATTCCGGTGCCGACAGTGGAACGGTTCTCCGGCTTGAAGTAGCCGATGAAGCGGCGCTCGGGGACGGCGGTGGTGAAGGTGGTGTGCCGGGCGGAGCGCCGGCCGTGCGCGTCCAGCGCCACGGCGTCCACGGTGTACTTGGCCGCGAGGGCGAGCCGGGAGTCCGGCTTCGGCCGCCAGCGCAGCCCGTCCGCGCTGATCTCGCCGGGCACCTCGGCCCGCTGGGCGTCCTCGACCCGGACGACGGCGACCCGCTCCAGACGTCCGCTGTCGACCCTGACCTCGATCGGTCCCTCGGCCGGCACGCCCTTGCTGCCGTCCTCCGGGCTGACCCGGATGACGTCGCCGGGGGCCCGCGCCTTCCCGGGCAGGGGAAGGCCGATCCCGCCGCCGCTCTCGCCCGTGCCGGTGCAGCCCGCCACGCCCGCCATCAGTGCCGCCACCGCGAGCGCGCGGCCCGCCCGCTTCCATACGAATCTCACGCTCGGCCCAACGACGGCCACCCTCCAGGGGAAACGTCCGTGCGGGTCATGTTGGGAGTACGGCCGTACGGGCAGAACAGGTGGGAGGACCCCGTGCGGGGAGCCGTGGCCGGGACGCCGCGGGGCCGCGCCGCGCGGGGCCCGACGAGCCGCGGGAGGCCGACAGGTGTCGAGCGCAGCCGAGCAGAAGGCGGAGGCGGTACGGGACGGCGGGGGGCTCTCGGCCGCCCCGGAACGGGCCCGCCCGCCCACCGGGTGGCCGGGCCCGGTGTGGCCGGGCGCGCCCACGCCGTTGGGGGCGCGCGTCCGCAGCGGGCCCGACGGCGTCACGGGCACGAACTTCGCGCTGTGGGCCGGCGGGGCGGAGGCCGTCGAGCTCTGTCTCTTCGACGCGGACGGGGCCGAACGGCGGCTCCCGCTGACCGAGCTGACCCACGAGATCTGGCACGGCTTCGTGCCCGGGGTCGGTGCCGGGCAGCGGTACGGATTCCGGGTGCACGGCCGCTGGGACCCGTGGACGGGCGCCCGCTGGAATCCGGCGAAGCTGCTCCTCGACCCGTACGCGCGGGCGGTCGACGGGGCCAAGGGCAACGACTACGGAGCGCTGCCGCCGGAGGTGTACGGGCATGTCCGGGACTGGCCGCAGCAGCATGTGGCCGACACCGTGCGCGACGACCGTGACTCCGCCCCGTACGTGCCGAAGGGGGTCGTCGTCCTGGACGACGACGACTGGGCGGACGACCGCAGGCCGAAGACGCCGTGGCCGGACTCGGTCATCTACGAGCTGCACGTGAAGGGGTTCACGCAGCTGCACCCGGGCATCCCCGAGGAGCTGCGCGGCACCTACGCGGGGCTCGCCCACCCGGCGGCCGTCGAGCATCTCGTACGGCTCGGGGTGACGGCGGTGGAGCTGCTGCCGGTGCACCAGTTCGCGCACGAGGACCATCTGCTGCGGCGGGATCTGCGCAACTACTGGGGGTACAACTCCATCGGCTACTTCGCCCCGCACGCCGCGTACTCCTCCTCGGGGACCACCGGGCAGCAGGTCGGCGAGTTCAAGCGGATGGTGCGGGCGCTGCACGCGGCCGGGATCGAGGTCATCCTCGACGTCGTCTACAACCACACCGCCGAGGCGGGCGAGCTGGGACCGACGCTGTCCCTGAAGGGCATCGACAACCGGGGCTACTACCGGCTCCAGTCGGACGCCCGCCGGTACGCCGACTACACCGGCTGCGGCAACACCCTGCACGTCGTCCAGCCGCAGGTGCTGCGGCTCATCACCGACTCGCTGCGGTACTGGGTGACGGAGATGGGCGTCGACGGCTTCCGTTTCGACCTGGCGGCGGCGCTGGCCCGCTCGATGCACGACGTCGACATGCTCTCCCCGTTCCTCGCGGTCATCGCCCAGGACCCGGTCCTTCGGCGGGTGAAGCTGATCGCCGAGCCCTGGGACGTCGGCAACGGCGGCTACCAGGTGGGCGCGTTCCCCCCACTGTGGACGGAGTGGAACGACCGCTACCGCGACGCCGTACGGGACTTCTGGCGCGGCGCCCTGCCCGATGTGCGCGACCTCGGCTACCGGCTCTCGGGCTCCAGCGACCTGTACGCCTGGGGCGGGCGGCGGCCGTACGCCTCGGTCAACTTCGTCACCGCCCACGACGGCTTCACCCTGCGGGACCTCGTCACCTACGAGCGCAAGCACAACGAGGCCAACGGGGAGGGCAACCGGGACGGCACGAACGACAACCGGGCCTGGAACTGCGGGGCCGAGGGCGAGACCGACGACCCCGCCGTGCAGTCGCTGCGGCTGCGCCAGCTGCGGAACCTGCTGACCACGCTGCTGCTGTCGACCGGGGTGCCGATGCTGGTCGCGGGCGACGAGATGGGGCGCACGCAGGGCGGCAACAACAACGCCTACTGCCAGGACAACGAGACGAGCTGGCTGGACTGGTCGCTGCCCGAGGACCCAGGACGGCGCGAGCTGCTCGCCCTGACCCGGCGGCTGCTCGCGCTGCGGCACCGGCATCCGGTGCTGCGCCGCCGCGCGTTCTTCTCCGGCCGCCCACAGGGCGCGGACGGGCTGCGGGACCTGGCGTGGTTCACGGCGGACGGCACGGAGATGACGGAGTCCGACTGGTACGCGCCCGCGGCCACGCTGGGCCTCTACCTCTCGGGCCGGGACATCCCGGGGCGGGACGAGCGGGGCGAGCAGGTCACCGACGACAGCTTCCTGGCGATCCTGCACGCGGGCCCGCGCCCGGTGGAGTACCGGCTGCCGGGACCGCCGTGGGCGGAGTCGTACGAACTGGTCCTGGACACCGCCCTGGAGGACCAGACGCACGCCCCGGAGACCGTGTACGCGGGCGGGGCGACGGTGACGGTGGGGGCGCGGTCGGTGTGGCTGCTGCGGGTCGGGGGGTGAGGCGGGGCCGCCCGGTCAGGCGCGGCCCAGGATGCCGCGTTCGTACGCCAGCGCGACCGCCGCGGCCCGGTCCTTGGCGCCGAGCTTGGCGTAGATGTGCGTCAGATGGGTCTTCACGGTCGCCTCGCTGATGAAGAGCTCGGCGGCGATGGCACGGTTGGAGGTGCCCTTGGCGACGAGTTCGAGGACCTCGCGTTCGCGGGCGGAGAGCGGCTCGTCGGCGGGGGCCGCGGGGGTGCGGACGCGGGAGACGAGGCGGCCGGCGACGGCGGGCGAGAGGACCGTGCGCCCCTCGGCGGCGGCCCGGACCGCCGCGAACAGCTCCTCGCGCGGGGCGTCCTTGAGGAGGTAGCCGGTGGCGCCCGCCTCTATCGCGGGCAGGGTGTCCGTGTCGGTGTCGTACGTGGTGAGGACGAGGACCCGGGAGCGGGCGCCGCGCCGGGTCAGCTCGGCGATGGCGTCGACGCCGTTGCCGCCGGGCATCCGCAGGTCCATGAGGACGACGTCCGGGTCGAGGCTCAGGGCGAGTTCGACGCCCTGGACACCGTCGGCGGCCTCGCCGAGGACGCGGAACCCCGGGTCGGCGGTGAACATGCCGCGCAGGCCGTCCCGTACGACGGGATGGTCGTCGACGATCAGCAGGGTCGTGGGGGTGCGGTCAGCCATGGTGCACCAACGGTACGCGCGCGGAGACCGCCGTGCCCTCGCCGGGGGAGGTCTCCAGGGTGACGCGGCCGGCGAGGCGTTCGGCCCGGGCGCGCATGCCGTCGAGACCGAAGCCGCCGCCGGTGGTGCGGGCGGGGACGGCGCGCGGGTCGAAGCCGCGCCCGTCGTCCCGTACGTCGAGGGTGATCTCGTCGCCCATGTACGAGAGGGTGACGCCGGCCCGGGTGGCGCCGGAGTGCCGTTCGGCGTTGGCGAGCGCCTCCTGGGCGATCCGCAGGAGGGTGGCTGCGACCTCCTCGTGGGTGGGTTCCTCGGTGCCGGTGACGGTGAACCGGGCGGTGATGCCGGTCCGTTCGGACCAGGCGGCGACCGACTTCCTGAGCGCCTCGGGGAGCGGGTCGTGCTCCAGGGCGGCCGGGCTCAGGTTCTGCACGGAGCGGCGGGCCTCGCCGAGGCTGTGCCGCGCGAGGTCGGCGGCGCGCTGGACGTGGACCCGGGCGAGATCGGCGTCGGGGGTGGCGGTGACGACCTGGAGCTGGGCGATGATGCCGGTCAGGCCCTGGGCGATGGTGTCGTGGATCTCGGCGGCGAGCCTGCGCCGCTCGTCGGCGACCCCGGCCTCGCGGGCCTGCAGGAGGAGCTGGGCCTGCAGGGCGGCGTTCTCGGCGAGGGCCTGTTCCAGGCGGGCGTTGGCACGGGCGAGTTCGGTGATGGTGGCGGCGCGCTCGGCGGCCTTCACGGCCTCCCGCGTCCCGAGGTGGGAGAAGCCGATGGCGAGGCAGGCGTTGAGCGCGAACAGGCCGCCGAAGGCGACCCAGACGACGGGCGTGCGGGGCGGGAGGCCGCCGGACTGGGATCCGGCCATGATGACGGCGGTGACGAGGAGCCCGCCGCGGACCAGCCGGCGGGGCAGCAGCTGGGGGCCGTCGAAGTAGCCGATGGTCGCGTGGACGGCGAAGAAGGGGTTGAGCCAAGTGAGCGCGAAGGCCAGGGCGGTACGGACGGTGAAGTAGACGGTGGACGCCGGGCCCGGGGCGCCCAGGAGGAGCGGGCCCCCGCCCGGCTCGGGCGCGGGCTCCGGGGGTGCGGGGGCGCGGCGGCGGTGGACGTCCCAGCCGACCTGGACGGCGAGCGTGGCGGCGACCAGGGCCGCGGCGGCGGTGGCCTCCGTACCGCTCATGGCGATCGCGTCGGCCGTCGTCGCGGCGAGGACCGCCGCGAGGGCGAGCAGGCCGTACGGCCCCCAGCGGAAGAACTGGCGCCAGCGCTCCTCGACCGTCGTCGTGCCCATCGCGGCCCCTCCCCCGTCTCCCCGTGTCGGTCCGCGGCCGTCACTCCCAGCGGAACCAGCGTGCCGCCGTGCCGGTCAGGACGACCGTCCACAGGGCCATCACCCCCAGCGCGGCCCAGGCGGTACCGGCGCCGGCCGCCGCGGTGTCGAGGGCCTGGGAGGCGGCGCCGGAGGGCGTGAACCGCACGATGTCGCGCAGAGTATCCGGCATGGCCTGGACGGGGAGCCAGACTCCCGCGGTGAACATCGTCGGGAAGAAGACGGCCGTTCCGACGGCGGTGGCGATCTTCTGCGTACGGGACACGGCGCAGACGGCGGCACCGAGCGCGAGTCCGCCGGCGACGGCGAGCAGCAGCGCGAGGGTGTACCCGCCGAGTTGCCGGGGCAGCCGGACGTCGAAGGCGAGGCGGCCGAGGGCCATGACGAGCGTGCCGGAGACGAGGGCGGCGGCTCCGTGCAGGACGATCTGGGCGGTCAGGAGGGAGGCCGGGCGGACCGGGGTCGTGGACATCCGGCGCAGGATGCCGCGTTCGCGGTAGCCGGCCAGGACGGGCGGCATGGCCTGGATCCCGGCCATGATCACGGCGAAGAGGACGGCGACGGGGACGTACAGGTCGACCAGGCGCCGGCCGCCGAGGTCGGCGGATACCTCGCGGAAGGACGGGATGGAGCCGAGGATCGTGAGGAGGACGGCCGGCGAGACCATCATCCAGAACAGGGAGCCCGGTTCCCGGGCGAAGAGCCGGAGTTCGGTGCGCAGGACGGCGGCGGTGGCGGAACGGTTCGCCCGGGGCGTGGCGGTGGTGGTGGCGGTGCTCACGGCTGGTCGGCTCCTGTCAGGTCGAGGAAGGCGTCGTCGAGGGTGGCGTCGGCGACCCGGAGTTGGCGGGCGGTGACGCCCCGGCGGGCGAGGAGGGCGACGAAGGCGTCGACGGTCGCGTCCGTGCCCTCGACGACGGTCCGACCGTCCCGGGTCTCCACCGCGGCCGCCTGTGGCAGGGCGCGCAGCTCGGCCGGGTCCAGCGGGGTCCCGGCGGCGAAGGAGATGACCTTCGCGGCGGTGGAACGGCCGATCAGCCCGTCGGGGGTGTCCAGGGCGGCGATCCGGCCCTTGTCGACGACGGCGATCCGGTCGCAGAGACGCTGGGCCTCCTCCATGAAGTGCGTGACGAGCAGGACGGTCACCCCGGAGGCCCTGACGTCCTCGATGAGCGACCAGGTGTCGCGTCGGGCGCGCGGGTCGAGACCGGTGGTGAGCTCGTCGAGGACGACCGCGCGCGGGTCGCCGATCAGGGCGAGCGCGATGAAGAGCCGCTGCTTCTGCCCGCCGGACAGCTTCCCGAACCGGTTCCCCAGCTGCGCTTCGAGACCCAGGCGCTCGACGAGCCCGCGCCAGTCGGCGGGCCGTTCGTAGAAGGAGGCGTACAGCTCAAGTGCCTCGCGGACGGTGATCTTCGGCTGGAGCTCGCTCTCCTGGAGCTGGACGCCGAGGATCCGGGTGACGTCGGCATGGCGCGCGACGGGGTCGAGCCCGCCGACCCGCACGGTCCCTGCGTCCGGGGTCCGCAGCCCCTCGACGCACTCCACGGTGGTGGTCTTGCCAGCACCGTTGGGGCCGAGGATCCCGAAGATCTCGCCCTCGTCGACGGTGAAGGAGACCCCGTCGACGACGACCCTGTCGCCGTAGGCCTTGCGCAGGCCCTGTACTTCGATCATTGGCATCGACATGGCTCAAGGCTCGCGCCGCCGGGCGCGGCGCGGCATCCGCCATCGCGCTCGACCTCCGGTCAACCGATCGGTTGATGGCCGGTACGACCTGCGGGTCTCCGGTGCGACCGCCCGGTGGCCGGAAAACCACATGAGCGGTGTCAGTGGTGAACCGTAGGCTCGCTCGTGATGCCCGGAAAAGATGCAGTCACCAAGAAGTCCGCCGTGCGGAACCTGCTGCGCCTGTGGCCGTACGTGCGCCCGGTCCAGGGGCGGTTGGGCTCGGCCGCCGTGGTCGCGATCGTCGCCTCGTGTCTGTCGCTCGTCATCCCGCTCGTCCTGAAGTGGATGGTGGACGGGCCCGTCGCCGCCGGGGATCCCGGCGGGGTGTGGCTCGGGGCGCTCTATCTGCTGCTCCTCGGGATCGCGGAGGCGGTGCTCTTCGGCTTCCGGCGGTGGCTCGTGGCCCGGCCGCTGGCCGGGGTCGAGGCGCGGATGCGGGCGGATCTGTACGGCCGGCTGCAGCGGCTGCCGATCGCCTTCCACGACCGCTGGGCATCGGGCCAGCTGCTCTCGCGCGGCACGACGGATCTGATGCTGGTCCGGCTCTTCCTCGCCTTCCCGCTGACCTTCCTGATCGTCAACGGCGTGACGATCCTGGCCGGTTTCGTCCTGCTGCTCGCGCAGGACTGGACGCTCGGGCTCCTGCTCCTGACCCCGGTGATCCCGCTGGTCGTGCTCTGCTCGCTCTTCGAGGCGCGGTACGCGGTCGTCGCGCGCCGGGCCCAGGACCAGGTCGGCGATCTGACGACCGTGGTCGAGGAGAGCGTCCTCGGCATCCGGATCGTCAAGGGCTTCGGGCGCCACCGCAGCCAGGCCCTCGCGTTCCGGGCGCTCGCGGAGCGGCTGCGCGGCACGGAGCTGGTCAAGGCCCGGCTGCTGGCCGGGATCTGGGCGCTCATCACGATCATCCCCGAGCTGGCGATCGGCGCCGCGCTCGTGCTCGGCACCGTCCAGGTGGCCGACGGGCAGCTGTCGGCGGGCACGCTCGTCGCCTTCCTGTCGACCGCGCTGGCGCTGCGCTGGCCGGTGGAGTCGATCGGCTTCCTGCTGGCGATGAGCCAGGAGGCGGCCACCGCGACGGAACGGTACTTCGAGGTGATGGACGCGCCGGAGGAGGCGTCGAGCGAGGCGTCGGGAGAGGCGTCGGGGGCGGGCAGCCCGGCCGGCGTCGCGGTGTCCGGCGCGCGGGACGGGGGCCGTGACGGAGCGCGCGAGGGTGCGGCACGGGACGGGGGCCGTGACGGGGCGCCGGACGGAGGCCGCGACGGGGCGCCGGACGGCGTCACCGGCGCCGTCCGGGACGGCGTCCGGTTCGAGAGTGTCACCTTTCGGTACCCGGACGCGCCCCCGGGCTCTCGGCCCGTGCTCGACCGCGTCGACCTCCACATCCGGCCCGGCGAGACCCTCGCCCTGGTCGGCGGGACCGGTTCCGGCAAGACGACCCTGACCGCCCTCGTCCCGCGGCTGCACGAGGCGACCGGCGGACGGATCCTGCTGGACGGCGAGGACATCGCGCTCATGGCGCGGGAACGGCTGCGCGGACTCGTCGCGACGGCCTTCGAGGAGCCGACGCTCTTCTCGGCGACCGTCGGCGAGAACGTCCTGATGGGCGCCGCCGACGCGGCCGGCGAGCCCGAGCTGTGGCGCGCGCTCGCCGTGGCCCAGGCGGAGGGCTTCGTCGCGGCGCTGCCCGAGGGCGCGGACACCCAGGTCGGCGAGCAGGGGCTGAGCCTCTCCGGGGGCCAGCGCCAGCGCCTCGCGCTGGCCCGCGCGGTCGTCGGCCGGCCCCGCTTCCTGGTCCTCGACGACCCGCTCTCCGCGCTCGACGTCCACACGGAGGCGCTGGTGGAGGCCGCGCTCCGAGAAGTGCTGCGCGACACCACGGCCCTGGTCGTGGCCCACCGTCCTTCGACGGTCCTGCTCGCCGACCGGGTGGCGCTCCTGTCGGAGGGCCGGATCGCCGCGGTGGGCACCCACCACGAACTGCTGCGGAGCAACGCCGAGTACGCCTGGCTGATGTCGGGCGAAGGGGCTGAGGGACGATGACGGATCCGAAGAAGTCCGCGAACAGCGGCGGTACGCAGGCCGACGACGTCGCCGGGACCAGCGGCGGCGCCGCGCAGGCCGGCGACCCCTTCGACCAGGACGATCTGCCGACCGCCCCCGGCGCCACCGGGGCCCTGCTGCGCTCGCTGCTCTCCGCGCACCGGGCGCGGGTGGCCGTCGCCGCGCTCCTGCTGCTGCTCCAGCAGGCGGCCCTGCAGGCGGGGCCGTTGCTCGTCGCGTACGCCATCGACCGGGGCGTACCGGCCCTCAGGGACGGGGACTACGGCCCGGTCGTGGCCGTCGCCCTCGGGTACCTGATCTGCGCGCTGGCGGGCGGGTTCTTCCAGTACGTCTTCCTGCGCCGGGCCGCCCGCGTCAACCAGGACGTGCTGCTCGATCTGCGCGGGCGGATCTTCCGCCACGCGCAGGTGCTGAGCGTCGACTTCCACGAGCGGTACACCTCGGGCCGGCTCATCTCCCGGTCGACCACCGACGTGGAGTCCCTGCGCGAGCTGCTCTCCGAGGGGCTGCAGGAACTGATCGCGGTCGTCCTGGCGTTCGTCTACATCTCGGCGATGCTGCTCTGGCTCGACCTGGGGATCGGCGCGGTCGCCGTGGCCTCCTTCGTCCCGCTGTACCTGCTGGTACGGCTCTACCAGCGGCGTTCCGCGGTCGTGTTCGCCGAGCGGTCCACCGCCATCGCGGGCGTGATCGTGAAGTTCGCGGAGACGATGAACGGCATCCGGCCGGTGCGGGCGTTCCGCCGGGAGCGGGCCAACGAGGCCGAGTTCGCCGGGCTCAACCACCGGCACGAACGCTCCAACGGCGACGCGCTCCTGGAGATGGCGCGCTATGTCATCGGCTCCCGGCTCGTCGCGAACACGGCCGTGGCGGGGATGTGCCTCTGGGGCGCGTACCGGGTCGCGGGCGGGACGCTGGAGCTGGGGGTGCTGGCGGCGGCGGTGCTCTACATGCGGCGGCTGTACGACCCGATCGACCGGCTCGGGATGTTCCTCAACTCCTACCAGTCGGCGGCCGCCTCGCTCGGCAAGATCGCGGGCCTGCTGGCGCAGGAGCCCGGTGTCCCCGAGGCCGCGGCGCCGAAGGAGCTGCCGGCGAGCCGCGGCGGGCGCCCCGGCCGCGAGGTCGTCTTCGACCGCGTGCGCTTCGCCTACCGGACCGGCGGCGAGGTGCTCCCACGCTTCGACCTGACGATCCCGGCCGGGCAGACGGTCGCCGTGGTGGGCGCCACGGGCGCGGGCAAGTCGACGCTCGCCAAGCTGCTCGCCCGGTTCTACGACCCGACGGAGGGGCGGGTGCTGCTCGACGGCGTGGATCTGCGCGAGCTGGCCACGCCCGAACTGCGGCGGGGCGTGGTGATGGTGACGCAGGAGGCGTTCCTGTTCTCCGGGACGGTCGCCGAGAACATCGCGATCGGGCGGCCGGACGCGAGCCGGGAGGAGATCGAGCGGGCCGCGAAGGCGATCGGCGCGCACGACTTCATCGCGGGCCTTCCGGACGGCTACGACACGGACGTACGCAAGCGCGGCGGCCGGATCTCGGCGGGCCAGCGGCAGTTGGTGGCCTTCGCCCGCGCCCTGCTCGCCGATCCGGCGGTGCTGATCCTGGACGAGGCGACCAGCTCGCTGGACGTGCCGGGGGAACGGGCGGTGCAGCGCGCCATGGACACGGTGCTCGCGGGCCGTACGGCCGTGGTGATCGCCCACCGCCTCTCGACGGTCGAGATCGCGGACCGGGTCCTGGTGATGGAGGCGGGGCGGATCGTGGAGGACGGCACGCCCGGTGAACTGAGCGGCGGCGAGGGGCGGTTCGCGGGGCTGCACCGGGCCTGGCGGGACAGTCTCGTGGGGTGAGACGCTCTCCTCGCGGGGTGGCTTCGGCACGGACGGCGGGGGGCCGGCATGGCGGGGACGAGCTGGGCGACACACGAGTGCCGGTGCGGTCATCCGCGCTTCCGGCACGGCGAGCCTGCGTTCTCGGGCGCCTGCGGGACGTGCGACGACTGCCGCCGCTTCTCGACGGCGCCCGCCGCGCACCAGGAGACGTGCGCCTGCGGCTGGTGTTCGTACCAGGGGCTGTCCGAGCGCGAGGTGCGCAAGCCCCACCCGAGCTGCCCGAACCAGGACCCCGACTGCATCGGCATCCACCACCTCGACGGCTGAGGAGCGGTGCCGCCGGAACCCGTCCGGCCCGGCCGGCCCGGCGGCGACAGGGTCGTAACAAGCCATGCCGTGGCGTGAACCCGGGGGTGGCCCGATGCCGTCGCGGAGCGGTCGGCGGACGGGCGCGGAAGCGGTCCCGTGTCGCGGTCGCCCTCCGTACTCCGGCCTCGGCGAACGGCGGACGGCGTCCGCTCCATGATCGATGAAACGTCCGGTTAACGAACTCGGGGGTTCGGGCTCCGGACGATTTCCGGCCAAGTTGTTGACGCGCTCCTGACAGATCGCGGTCACGGCTGCCACTCTCTCCCCGTCTCGTATGACAGTTCGTGCTCCACAGCTCTGTTTGCACTGCCCGGTCGACCCACCCAGTCGCCCGGTACCCCCCTCGCAAAAGGAGTCTGCGTGAGATCCACGCCCAGCCGTCGCGCCACCGCGACCGGCGCTCTGATCGCCGCCGCCGCCATGATCGCGGTCGGCGTCCAGACCGGTTCCGCCACCGCCGCCGACCCCGGCCTGCCCGTCGCCCCCAAGGCGCAGGCCGCCGGACAGGCCAACCCCGGCAAGCTCCCGGCGGACCTCTCCCCGGCCCAGCGCACCGCGCTGATACGCGCCGCCGACGCGGACAAGGCGGCCACCGCCAAGTCCCTCGGGCTCGGCGCCCAGGAGAAGCTCGTCGTCCGCGACGTGGTCCAGGACCGCGACGGCACGACCCACACGCGCTACGAGCGCACCTACGCCGGACTCCCGGTCCTCGGCGGCGACCTGGTCGTCCAGGAGACCAAGGCCGGCGTCACGCAGAGCGTCACCAAGGCCTCGCGCGCCGAGCTGAAGAACGTCGACACGACCGCCGACGTCGCCCCGGCCGCCGCCGAGAAGCAGGCCGTCGCCGAGGCCAAGGCGGAGGGCTCCAAGGAGAGCGCCGCCGAGCGCGCGCCGCGCAAGGTCGTCTGGATGGCGCAGGGTTCGCCCGTCCTCGCGTACGAGACCGTCGTCGGCGGCCTCCAGCACGACGGCACGCCGAACGAGCTGCACGTCGTCACCGACGCCACCACCGGCAAGAAGCTGTACGAGTGGCAGGCCGTCCACACCGGCACCGGCAACACCCAGTACAGCGGCCAGGTGACCCTCGGCACCGCGCCGTCGTACACGCTGACCGACACCGGGCGCGGCAACCACAAGACGTACAACCTCAACCGCGGCACGTCCGGCACCGGAACGCTCTTCTCCGGCTCCGACGACATCTGGGGCGACGGCACCCCGCAGAACCTGGAGACCGCGGGCGCGGACGCGCACTTCGGCGCCGGGGTCACCTGGGACTACTACAAGAACGTGCACGGCCGCTCCGGCATCCGCGGTGACGGCGTCGGCGCGTACTCCCGGGTCCACTACGGCAACGCGTACGTCAACGCCTTCTGGCAGGACTCCTGCTTCTGCATGACGTACGGCGACGGCGCGGGCAACACCAAGCCGCTCACCTCGATCGACGTGGCCGCGCACGAGATGACGCACGGCGTCACCTCCAACACCGCCGGCCTGGTCTACAGCGGTGAGTCCGGCGGTCTGAACGAGGCCACCTCCGACATCTTCGCGGCGGCCGTCGAGTTCTACGCCAACAACGCCCAGGACAAGGGCGACTACCTCGTCGGCGAGAAGATCGACATCCGCGGCAACGGCACCCCGCTGCGCTACATGGACAAGCCGAGCAAGGACGGCTCGTCCAAGGACGCCTGGTACTCGGGCATCGGCTCGATCGACGTCCACTACTCCTCGGGCCCGGCGAACCACTGGTACTACCTGCTCTCCGAGGGCAGCGGCGCCAAGACCATCAACGGCGTCAACTACGACTCCCCGACCTCGGACGGCCTGCCCGTCACCGGCATCGGCCGGGACAAGGCGTCGCTGATCTGGTTCAAGGCCCTCACCACGAAGTTCGGCTCCAACACGAACTACGCGGGTGCCCGTACGGGTACGGTCGCGGTCGCCACCGAGCTGTACGGCGCCGGCAGCCCCGAGGTCCTGGCCGTCGAGCACGCCTGGGCCGGCATCAACGTGGGCTCGCGCCCCGGCGGCGGCAACCCGGGCGGGAAGGTCTTTGAGAACACGGCCGACGTGTCCATCCCGGACAACGGCGCCGCGGTGACCTCCACGGTCAACGTCACGGGTGTCACCGGCAACGCGCCGTCGACCCTCAAGGTGGACGTGGACATCGTCCACACCTACCGCGGTGACCTGATCGTCGACCTGGTCGCCCCCGACGGCTCGGTCTACAACCTGCACAACCGCTCGGGCGGCAGCGCCGACAACATCGTGCAGACCTACACCGTGAACGCCTCCTCGGAGGTC
Source organism: Streptomyces sp. NPDC047981 (assembly GCF_040653315.1). Lineage (NCBI taxonomy): Bacteria > Bacillati > Actinomycetota > Actinomycetes > Kitasatosporales > Streptomycetaceae > Streptomyces > Streptomyces sp. NPDC047981. The sequence continues at coordinate 143,458 of NZ_JBEZNQ010000002.1, forward strand.
GCCAACGGCGCCTGGAAGCTCCGCGTCCAGGACCGGGCCGCGATCGACACCGGGTACATCAACAGCTTCAAGCTGACGTTCCCGTAAGCCGGCAGGCACGTACGGCGGCCCGGACGGACTCGTTCCGTCCGGGCCGCCCCGCGTTCTGCATAGGCTGGCCGCATGATCAGGGTGCTGCTCGCGGACGACGAGGCGATGGTGCGGGCCGGGGTGAAGGCGATCCTCGCCGCCGATCCGGGGGTCGAGGTGGTCGCCGAGGCGGGGGACGGGCGGGAGGCCGTGGAGCTCGCGCGACGGCATCTGCCGGACGTGGTCCTGCTCGACATCCGGATGCCCCGGCTCGACGGGCTCGGGGCGGCGGAGGAGCTGCGGCGGGTGGTCCCGGACGCGGCGGTCGTGATGCTCACGACCTTCTCGGAGGACGCGTACATCGCCCAGGCCCTCGGCTCGGGCGCCGCGGGCTTCCTGCTCAAGTCCGGTGACCCGAGGGAACTGCTCGCGGGCGTACGGGCGGTGGCGGGCGGGGCCGCGTTCCTCTCCCCCGAGGTCACCCGCCGGGTCATCACCCATCTCCCGACCGGCCGGCTCTCGCGGGCGGCGGAGGCGCGCGAGCGCCTGGACCCGCTGACGGTCCGGGAACGCGAGGTGGTCGCGCTGGTCGGCGCGGGCCTGTCGAACGCGGAGATCGCGGCCCGCCTTCACGTCGTCGAGGGCACCGTGAAGGCCCATGTGAGCGCGGTCCTGTCCCGGCTCGGCCTGCGCAACCGGGTCCAGTTGGCGATCCTCGCGTACGAGGGGGGCCTGGTGGAGGGCTGACGAGGCGCGGCCCCGGCATCACGCCCGAGCGACCGGGCGACCGGGCGTCCGAGCCGCCGAGCGTACGAGCCGCCGAGCGCCCGGGCGGCCGAGCCCTTGAGCCGCCTGAGCCCTGCGCCCCCGGCCCCTGAGTCGCCGGGCCGCATGCCCGCGCGACCCCCGACTTTCGTCCGGGGCGCCGGGTCTCGTCGTCCGGCAAGCTGGACGGATGCGCCGTGAACGACTCCGGGACCTGCTGCTCGACCTGGGCCTGTGGGGGCTGCTCGCCACCCCCGTGCTGCTGCGGCTCGATCCGAACGACGGCGGCTCGTGGGGCCAGGTCGTCGTGGGGGTCGTCGTGCTCGGCGCGGCCGTGGCCTGCTGCCGGGCCCTGCCGCTGGTCTCGCTCGGCCTCGCCGTCGCGCTCAGCCTGGCCACGTCGCCGGAGCTGTTCACCCCCGCGTACGCGCTCGCGCTCGTCGTCCTCGGCTATCTCGCCGGGCGGCGGCAGCAGAAGCCCCTCTGGGCCGCCCCGGCTCTGTTCGCCACGGTCGCGGCGCTCGGCTTCGCGCTCGTCCCGCTCTCGGACGGGAACGTCTCCCAGGGGTTCACCGTCGTCCTCGTCCTGGCCCTCGCGATCGTGGCGCCCTGGCTGACGGGCCGGTACGTGCGCCAGTACGCCCGGCTCGTGCGGGCCGGCTGGGAGCTGGCCGTCCGGATGGAGGCCGAGCAGGCGGCCGTCGCGGACCGGGAGCGGCTGCGGGAGCGCTCGCGGATCGCGGGCGACATGCACGACTCGCTCGGCCACGACCTCGCGCTCATCGCGCTGCGGGCGGCCGCCCTGGAGGTCGATCCGGCGCTCGGCACGCGGCAGCAGGCGGCGGCCGGGGAGTTGCGGCTGGCCGCTGCCGACGCGACGGCCCGGCTGCGGGACATCATCGGGGTGCTCCGTGCCGACGAGGAGGAGCGGCCGGGCGCGCCGGCGGCCCCCGTCGGGGAGACGGTCGAGGAGGTCGTGGAGCGGGCCCGGGCGTCCGGTCTCGGGGTCGAGCTGACGCGACGCGGGCCGGACGGCACGACCCCGCCGATGGTCGACCGCGCGGTCCACCGCCTGGTGGTGGAGTCCCTCACGAACGCGGCCAAGCACGCGCCCGGGGCCACGGTCCGGGTCGCCGTCGAGCGCGCGGCGGACACGGTCACGGTCGCCGTCTCGAACGGGCCCGCCGACGGGCCCGCCGACGGGTCCGCCCCCGCCGCATCCGACGGACCGGCCGACGGCGGCCCCGCCGCCTCCGGCGGCTCCGGGCTCGTCGGGCTGGACGAGCGGGTGCGTCTGGCGGGCGGGCGGCTGAGCCACGGGGCGCGGGCGGTCGGCGGGTTCGTCGTGCGGGCGGTGCTGCCCCTGGAGCCCGGTGCCGCCGCCCCCGCGCCGGCCCCCGCGCCCACCTCCGTACGGGAACGGGACCGGGCGCGGCGGGAGGTGCGGCGCGGGCTCGCCCGGGCGATCTGGATCCCGCTCGCGCTGGTCGGCGCGCTCGGCGTCGTGATGCTCGCCTTCGGTCTGTGGACGCAGTCCCGGTCCTTCCTGGACCGGGACGACTTCGCCGATCTCCGCGTGGGCGCACCGCTCTCCGCCGACTCCGACGAGCTCCCGCCGCACCCGCTGGACGGGCCGCCCGCGACCGCCCCGGCCGAGCCGCCCGGCATGGCCGGCTGCCTGTACTACCGGGCGACGCTGACGGCCTCGGTGCCCGTCTACCGGCTCTGTCTGGTCGACGGGCGCCTCGCGGACAAGGCGGTCGTGGGCTGAGGCCGGGTCAGTTCGGGTTCCCCGCGTGGGTCAGGGTCTCCCAGGAGACGAAGTAGTTGTCGGTGCCGGAGGGCCGGTGGGACTCGGTGTACGCCTTGGTGTTGGTCATCCCGATCCCCATCCGGCCGTTCAGCGCGTTGTACCCCATCTCCGTCACCCGTCCGAGGCCGAGCTGCACCGACCCGCCGCAGAGCCAGGACGGGACGGCCGTGCCGTTCTCGTACTTGGTGTGGAAGCCCAGCGCGTGCCGCAGCCGCTCGGAGACCTGGGGGTAGAGGTCCGCGCCCTGGATCCGGCTGGTCTCGGCGGTGTGGACGGCGGCGGCGAGGCCCCAGCCGGTGTGGCCGAAGTCCCGGCAGGTCTCCTGCGAGATGCCGTCGGCGAAGGTGGACTGGCCCTGCCAGTACTTCACGATCTCGTCACGGGTGTCGATGGAGCTGTTCGGCGGCGGCTTGGGCGTGGAGCCGTCCGAGGCCAGGTAGATGTAGGCGGGGACCCGGCCGAGGTAGGTCCTGACCGCCTTGTCGTAGGCCGCCCGGTCCTCCAGGTGGACCGCGATGCCGATCGCGGCCTCGGTCATGATGAGTTCCCAGTTGCCGTTCTTGGTCGCGGCGCCGTTGATGACCTCGGGCAGGTAGACGTTCCGCAGCATCGTCGCGAAGCGGCCGGAGTTGGTCCAGCTCCCGGTGTACGTGTACTTGATGATCTCGGCGGCCCGGGGCCAGGAGGAGCCGGCCCAGCCGGTCTGGAGCGGGGCGTTGGAGTTGGTGTGGTCGGTGATCACGGCCGACCAGGCGTCCATGATCTCGATCGCCTTCTGGGCGTGCCGGGCGTCGCGGGTGATGTACCAGGCGAGCGCCTGCGTGTAGGCCGCGACCGCGTCCTGCCGTTCGTCCGTGCAGCCGTGGTTGGGGTTGGACGAGGAGCCGCACTCGACGATCGCGCGGGGCTTGGGCGCCCGGCTCAGGGAGGCGTACGGACTCGCCGTCATCTGGTCGTACGCGGCCTTCCAGGGCTGCGCGCCCGCCTGCACCTTCGCTCGTACGAAGTCGAGTTGGGGGCGGGAGACGACGACGCCGGGGTGGGTGAAGGTCGCCGGGGCGGCGGCCCGCACGGGGGCGGCCGGCACGGGGGCGGCCGGCTGCGGTGGGCCGGCGAGGGCCGTCGGTGCGACCGTGACGGCGACGGCCGCCGTGAGGGCGAGGACCAGGGCTCTGAGGCGCATGTGGGGGGTGCCTTTCGTTCCTGTGTGTGAACGCCGGACGGAGGATTGAACTCCGCGTCGAACGTGGAACGTAGAGGCACCCCATGGACACGTCAAGACCCTGGTCCAGACCACGTCACCTCAGGAGCACCCCGGCCCCCTCCCCCGTGCACTCCGTCGGCAGGGTGACGAGACCCATCTCGGCCGCCGAGGCGAGCAGCGGGTGGGCCGGCAGCACCCGGACCGTACAGCCGAAGCAGCCCGTGCGGTCCAGGACGAGGGAGCCCTCGTAGAGCTGCCTGCCCTCCAGGTCGGGGCCGCCGACCGGCTTCAGCACACAGATCCGGGTCTCCACGAGCGCGTCGTCCGGGGTCACCCGGCCGGCCACCGCCTGCACCTCCACGTCGTCCGGGCCGAGTTCACCGAGGGCCACCCGGACCCGTACCGCCGTCGTCGCGCCCAGCTCCGCGTCGGCCAGGTCCTCGTCCAGCTCGCCGATCTCGATGTGGTCGAGGGCCACCTTCGGCCAGCCGCCCCGCACCCGGGACTTCCAGCCCGCCAGCTCCCGCGCGGCCGCCGGGGCGAGCGCGCGGTGGGCCAGGGCCGCCGGGGCGTACAGCTTCTCCACGTACTCCCGCACCATGCGGTCGGCGAGCACCTTCGGGCCGAGGTCCCGCAGCGTCCTGCGGACCATCTCCGTCCAGCGGACCGGCACGCCGTCAGGGCCCCGGTCGTAGAAGCGCGGCGCGACCCGGCGCTCGATCAGCTCGTAGAGCGCGGCCGCCTCCAGGTCGTCGCGGCGCTCCTCGTCGGTCGCCGCCGCCCCGTCGGCCGTGGGGATCGCCCAGCCGAAGTCCGACTCGAACCACTCGTCCCACCAGCCGTCCAGGACCGAGAGGTTGAGGCAGCCGTTCAGGGCGGCCTTCATCCCGCTCGTGCCGCAGGCCTCCAGCGGGCGCAGCGGGTTGTTGAGCCAGACGTCGCAGCCCGGGTACAGCTTGCGCGCCATGGCCATGCCGTAGTCCGGCAGGAAGACGATCCGGTGCCGCACCCGGGGGTCGTCGGCGAACCGCACCAGCTCCTGCACGAGCCGCTTCCCGCCGTGGTCGGCCGGGTGCGCCTTGCCCGCCACCACGAGCTGCACCGGCCGCTCGGGGTGGAGCAGCAGCGCCCGCAGCCGGTCGGGGTCGCGCAGCATCAGCGTGAGCCGCTTGTAGGAGGGGACCCGGCGCGCGAAGCCGATGGTGAGCACGTCCGGGTCCAGGACCGAGTCCGTCCAGCCGAGTTCGGCGGCCCCCGCGCCCCGCTGCCGCCAGGACGCGCGCACCCGTTCCCGTACCTCGGTCACGAGCTGTTCGCGCAGGGTCCGGCGCAGCTCCCACAGCTCCCGGTCGTCGGCCCCCTCGGCGCGGCGGCCGATCTCGGGCGCGGTCCAGGTCGGCGCGTGGACGCCGTTGGTGATGGAGCCGATCGGCACCTCCTCCGCGTCGAAGCCCGGCCACAGACCGCCGAACATCGCGCGGCTGACCGCGCCGTGGAGGGTGGAGACGCCGTTGGCGCGCTGGGCGAGCCTGAGGCCCATGGCGGCCATGTTGAAGAGCCCGGGCTCGCCGCCGAGCGGGGCCTCGTCGCCGAGGGCCAGGATCCGGCCGACGTCGACGCCGGGAAGCTCGCCGTCCTCGCCGAGGTGGCGGGCGACCAGGCTCCGCTCGAAGCGGTCGATGCCGGCGGGGACGGGGGTGTGGGTGGTGAAGACCGTACCGGCGCGGACGGTCTCCAGGGCCGCGTCGAAGTCCAGCTCCTGCCCGTGGGGCCCGTTCCCCGCGAGTTCGCGGATGCGTTCGAGGCCGAGGAAGCCCGCGTGGCCCTCGTTGGTGTGGAAGACCTCGGGCGCCGGGGCGCCGGTGAGCCGGCACCAGGTGCGGACGGCGCGGACCCCGCCGATACCGAGCAGCATCTCCTGGAGCAGCCGGTGCTCGCTGCCGCCGCCGTACAGCCGGTCGGTGACCTCGCGTTCGGCGGGGGCGTTGCCCTCGACGTCGGAGTCGAGCATCAGCAGCGGTACGCGGCCGACCTGCGCGGTCCAGATGTGGGCGTGCAGGCCCCGGCCGCCGGGCAGCGCGAGGGTGACCCGGGCGGGGGTGCCGTCGCTCTCGCGGAGCAGCGTGACGGGCAGTTCGCCGGGGTCGAGGACGGGGTAGTGCTCCTGCTGCCAGCCCTCCCGGGAGAGCGACTGGCGGAAGTAGCCGTGCCGGTAGAGCAGGCCGACGCCGACGAGCGGGACACCGAGGTCGCTCGCGGCCTTGAGGTGGTCGCCGGCGAGGATGCCGAGACCGCCGGAGTACTGGGGCAGGGCCGCGGCGACCCCGAACTCGGGCGAGAAGTAGGCGACGCCCGCGGGCAGCCGCGCGCCCTGTTCCTGCTGTTCCTGGTACCAGCGGGGGGCGCGCAGATAGTGGTCGAGGTCGTCGGCGGCCGCGCGCAGCCGGGCCAGGAACTCCTGGTCGGCGGCGAGCGCGGCGAGCCGGGCGGCGGAGACGGAGCCGAGCAGCCGGACCGGGTCGAGGTCGTCGGCGCTGCGGACGTCACCCGCGCGGCCCGCCTGGTCGGCGTGGTCGGGGTCGACGGAGCGGAAGAGTTCCCTGGTGGGGTCGTGCCAGGACCAGCGCAGGTTCCGCGCCAGGTCGGTGAGGGGTCGAAGGGTGTCGGGGAGGACGGGACGCACGGTGAATCGACGGATTGCCTTCACGCGTTCCACCTTCGCAGGCGAGTACGGAGCGGAGCCGACGCACCACGCTGTGCAGCCGGTCTGTGCATCCAACGAAGGTAGGTCACGCCCGCGCTCCCGGGCCACGGCGCGCGGGGGTCGTGCCGTGGCCCGGGAGGGGCGTCAGTGCGGCGCAGCGGCCGGAAGAACCGGTTCCGCGGGCCGTACGTCGTAGGGCGAGCCCTGGTTGACGGTGGTCGGCTCGGCGGCCCCGGTGGCGGCGTAGCGCTCGGCGATGTCGGCCAGTTCGGCGGCGGGGATCACCTGGTGGATGTCGGTGAAGCCGTGCGGGGCCCGCTGGTGCGCCAGGTTGATGACGACCTCGGGGCCGAGCCGGCGGCCCGCGCGCTGGAGTTCGGTGGTGACGGGCCTGCGGGCCGCTTCGTAGGCGGCGAGGGCCTCCGCGGGGTCGCGGTGGAGCGCGAGGGAGTGGGCGAGGGCGCGCGCGTCGAGGATCGACTGCGAGGCGCCGTTGGAGCCGATCGGGTACATGGCGTGGGCCGCGTCGCCGATGAGGGTGGTGCGGCCGTGGGTCCAGCGGGCCAGCGGCTCGCGGTCGACCATCGGGTACTCGTGGGCGGCGGTGGCGGCGCGGAGCACCTCGGGGACGCTGACGCCCCCGAACTCCCAGCCCTCGTAGTGGTGCAGGAACGTTTCGACCGGGACCGGCCGGTTCCAGTCGCCGAGGTACCTGTCGTCCGTCTCGCCGGCGGGCCGGGCGAGGGCCCAGTTGACGAGGACCTCGCGGAAGGGGCCCGAGGGCGCGCTCATCGGATAGACGACGGCCTTCTGCCGGTCGTCGCCCGCGATGAACATGAAGGAGCCCACCGACCGGGCTGGCATCCGGGAGACGCCCCGCCAGATCAGCGTCCCGTTCCACGGCGGCGCCCCCTCGCCGGGGTTGAGCGCCGCCCGGACCGCCGAGCGGATGCCGTCGGCGCCGACGAGGACGTCCGGTTCGAGGGAGGCCCTGCCCCGGACGGCGCCGTCGCGGTGGACCAGCTGGACACGGGGGCGGCCGTCGGCCAGCGGCTCCACCCCGGTCACCCGGACACCGCTCACCAGGGCGGCGGCGCCGAGCCGTTCCCGTACCGCCTCGGCCAGCACCTGCTGGAGGTGGGCGCGGTGCAGGGAGAGCTGCGGCCAGCGGTAGCCGGCGCCGAGACCGCGCGGCTCGCGGGAGATCAGGCCGCCGGAGCGGTGGTAGTAGCGCAGCTCCCGGGTGCGCAGCGCCCCGGCTTCGAGGCGGGGCAGCAGGCCCAGCGCGTCCAGTTCGCGGACGGCGGCCGGCATCAGGTTGAGGCCGGCGCCGACGGGACGGCTCTCGCGGACGGACTCCACGACGGTGACCCGGTCGAACCCCGCCGCGTGCAGGGCGAGGGCGGCGGTGAGCCCGGCGATGCCGCCGCCCGCGACCACGACATGGAGCAGGCCGGCGTCGGGGTAAGGCGGCGCGGCGGCGGTCATCGGACGCCTCCTCGCTGCGCGGCGGCGTGGGCTCCGTGGCCGGGCGTCCCCAGCGCGCCCTGCGCCGCGCGGCGCACGAGGGTGTCGTTGTCCCGGGTCAGGTCGAGGATCGTGCGCAGCAGGGCGACGGGCGCGCCGCCGCTGCCCTCCTCGTACAGCCGCACGTCCTCGGCGTAGGCCTTGCGGGCGATGCCGATGTGGCGGGCGCGGAAGGTCTTCAGGATCTTCAGGACCCGGCCGAGGGCGAGCGCGGAGGCGGCCAGCTGCGGGGGCAGCCGGTGGCCGCTCTCCCAGCTGACGGCGGCCGAGAGCTTGCTGACGGCGGACACCCCGCCGGCGTGCCGGGCGTGGAAGGCCCGCCAGGACGGCAGGCCGTACGGGACGGACTCGGCGAGGAACGCGTCGTACGCCGGGTCGGAGCGGTCGCACTGCCAGAGCGTCAGATCGACGAGCCAGAGCGGGACCTGGGCGGCGGCGGGTCCGAGGTAGGCGCGCCCGCCGATCTCGACCTCCTCGAAGTACGGCCGCAGGGTGAGCGCGAAGTACTCGGGGCTGACCTGGGCGACGGTGACGTCGATGGCGTCGACGATCGACTGGACGTGGTGCGCGATGCGGTCGAGCGCGACTGCGAAGCCCGGGTCGTACGGTTCGAGGCCCGCGAGCCGCCCGCAGCTGTCGAGGGCGGCGACCAGACCGGGGAAGGCCGTCCGGACGGCGTCCTGCAGCCGGGCCTCCATCGGATCGCCGGTGTAGGTGCGCCGGCGCGGGCCGAGCGGGTTCCACGTCGTGTAGTGGTGGACGGTGTCGCGCGGCACCATGTCGGTGCGCCGGGCCAGGAGTTCGAGGATCGGGAGGACCTCGGGCACGGCGGCCGCGGGCTGGATGCCGTGGCGTTTCAGCGAGCCGAGCAGGAGGCCGAGGTCGCGCATGGCCGCGAGCGCGTCGATCACGCTCCACTCGGCGGCCGCCTCCCGGTCCGGGACGAGGGCCCGCAGGGCGACGGTCAGCGCGGCCGTGTCACCGCGCTCGTTCATCCCCGGCACCGCCGCCAGCAGTGCGTCGGCGCCGAGCGGGTCGGCGGCGCGTATGTCGGCTATCCGGTACCGCGGATCGCCGCGTTCCTCCAGCCGGGGCGCGACGAGGTCGTACAGGGCCATGGGAATGCCCCCTCTGTCAGGGCGCGTTCGTCTCCGGGTACCGCGCGCGGACGTCGCCGGTCGCTCGCGCGCGGGCCCCTCGTTCCTCAGGACCTGCGCACGCGCTTCCGTCACGACTTCCGCGGCGCCCTTCGGCTCACGCGCCGGGTCTACGGGTGGTCACCGTGCTCACCGTGGTTCGGTCACGCGTCCCTGGCGTGGCGGCGCCGGGCTGGGCGTGGGCAGGCGCAAGCGTAGAGAGGCCACCGCGGCGACGGCGGCGAAGGCCCCGCCGACGAGCAGAGCGGCCCGGAAGCCGTCGGTCTGGGCCGCCGCCGTGGCCGATTCCGTACGGGTGGTGGCGACGGCCACCAGGACGGCGAGGCCGAGCACCGAACCGAACTGCTGCGCTGTGTTGACGAGTCCGGAGGCGAGCCCGGTCTCCTCGGGGGCGGCGTCGGCGGTGGCGGCCACGTTGGTGGTGACCATGACCAGCGGCAGCGCGGCACCGAGGAGCAGGCTGGGCGCGAGAACCGTGGTGAGGAAGGTGCCGTCGGAGCGGAGCGCGAGGGCGAGCCAGACCGTACCGGCGCACAGCAGCACGAAGCCGAGGGTCATGGTCCGGGTCAGCCCGAACCGGAAGATCAGCCGCCCGGCCTGCGGCGCGACGGCGACGACGACCACGGACAGCGGCAGCAGACCGAGGCCGCCGCCGAGCGGCGCGTAGCCGATGACGCTCTGCAGATAGAGGCTGACCAGGAAGAACATCGGGAACAGCGTCATCTGGGCCAGGGCGCTGAGGATGTTGGCGAGCCGCAGCGCGGGACGGGCGAGGACCTCGGGCGGGACGAGCGGCCTGCGGGCCCGGGTCTCGACGACGGCGAAGACGGCGAGCAGGACCAGTCCCGCGCCGCCCGCGGCGACCGTGTGCCCGGACACCCAGCCCTGATCGGCGGCGCCGACGAGGGCGTACGCGACGAGGGCGAGTCCCGCGGTGACGGCGAGGGCGCCCGCGAGGTCGAAGCGGTCGCCGTCCTCGGGCGGCGCGGCGCGCCCGTCCAGGAGGCGCAGGACGAGGACGCCGAGGAGCAGCGCGGCGAGGACGTTGAGCCAGAACGTGGAGCGCCAGCCGAGGAGGTCGGTGAGGACGCCGCCGAGCACGGTGCCGAGGACACCGCCCAGGCCGCCCATCGCGGCGAAGGCGGCGAGCGCCTTGTGCCGCGCGGGCCCGTCGGGGAAGAGGACGAGCAGCAGGGCGAAGGCGGCGGCCGCGGCGAACGCGGCGCCGACACCCTGCGCGGCCCGGGCGGCGACCAGGACACCGGCGTGCGGAGCGAGCGCGCCGAGCGCCGAGGCGGCGGCGAGCAGCCCGAGCCCGGCGAGGAACACCCTGCGGTGGCCGAGCAGGTCGGCGGCGCGGCCGCCGAGCAGCAGCAGCCCGCCGAAGGCGATGAGGTACGCGTTGGCCACCCAGGACAGATCGGCGGAGCCGGCGCCGAGGTCCTCCCCCATGGAGGGCAGCGCGACGTTGACGATCGCGGTGTCGAGGATCAGCAGCAACTGGGTGGCGGCGAGCAGAGGGAGAGCGCCACGCGGGACCGGGGCGGCCGTGGGGCCCGGGGCGGCTCTCGGAACCCGGGCGGCCGTCGGGCCCGGGGCGGACTTCCGTAGCCGGTCGGACTTCGGGACCTCGTCGGGCGTCGCGACCGCGCCGGACTTCGGGACCACGTCGGGCGTCGCGATCGCGCCGGACTTCGGGACGACGTCGGTCTTCGCGACCGCGTCGGAATTCGCTCGGCGGCCGGCCTTCACGCGGCGGCCTCCATGCGGCTCCCGCCGGCCTCCACGCGGCTCCCGGCCGCGTTCCGCCTGCCCCCCGGCAGGCGGAACACGCCAGGGGCCGGCGGGCGTCGCCGGTGCCAGCCGGGATCCAGGGCGCGCGCCCGGCGCGGTCCGGCCCCCGGCTCGCACCACCGTCGTGGGCGGGGATGCCGCCGACCCGCGCAGGCCCCGGGCGCCGTCACTTCGTCGTGCCCAGGTCGTAGCCGTCGAGGCAGGTGCGGGCGAGGCTCTCGCAGGCGTCGGCGGCCCCGGCCCAGGTCTGCATCGTCAGATAGACGTGCGGGGCGCCCTGGTAGAAGCGCTCGTACTGCTCGTGCCGGCCCGCGAACTCCGAACCGAGGGCGTCCCAGGCCAGCTTGAGAAGCTTGAGCCGGTCCTCGGCGGGGTCGCCGGGGGTGCGGACGTACCGCTGGATCAGCGGCCCGAGTTCGGGATGGAGCAGATCGCGCGAACTCGCCGGGGTCTGCACAACAGCACCCCCCGCGAGCAGCTTGATGTCGGCGACGACCCGCGGATAGATCTCCCCGGCCATGATGCGCTGGGCGAAGGAGAGTTCCTGCCCCGGCCGCACTCCGCCGCGCCCGCCGGTGACGGGTTCCCAGGAGGCCTCGGCGCCGAGGACGAACGCCTTGGCCTGGGCGACCGCGCCGAGCAGCCGCCCGATGGCCTGGACGACCTGCGGGACCTGGTCCGTGCCGTTGGAGCGGGCGAGCAGGATGGCGAGGCCGGCGAGGAACTCCAGCTTGGTCCAGAAGCGGGTGGACGACTGGTGGGTGAAGTGCAGATAGGCGGGCGTCTCCCACCAGATGGCGCCGGTGGCGGCCACGTCCCGGTAGGTCAGGACGCGTTCCCAGGGCACGAACACGTCCTCGCACACGAGCAGCGCGTCGTTCTCGTCGTACCGCGAGGAGAGCGGCGCGTCGAACACCGACCTGGCGTTGGCTTCGTACGAGGTACGGGAAATGAGCTTGAGGCCGGGGGTGTCGACCGGCACGGAGAAGGTCACGGCCCGCTCGACGCTCTCGGCCGGGAGCGGCTCGATGGTCCCGACGAGGATCTCGTCGGCGAAGACGGCGCCGGTACCGATGGTCTTGGCCCCGCGCACGACGATCCCGCCGTCGCGCTCCTCGACGACGCGCACGCCCTCGCAGGCGGGATCGGTGATGGTGAAGGCGCCGTACAACCCGCCCTCGGTGAGCCGCCGGTGGAAGGCGAGCGCGTGCTCGCCCCCGGCGAAGTCCCCGCGGTCGAACACCTCGGGCGCCGCGGCGAACCCGGCGGCGCCGGAGGCCATGTAGTCGGGCGTGCGCCCGAGGAACCCGTAACTGGCCTCCGCCCAGACCTTGTACGCGCGCCGCCGGGCGACGAGGTCCTCGTAGGACCGGGGCACGGCGTAGGCCCGGTGCACGCCACCGGAGAGCAGCGTCTCGCTGTGCGCGGGGTCGTGGGCGAGGTCGAAGAGCGAGGCGAAGGAGGCCGCGGTGGCCCGGAAGGCCGGGTGCGCGGTGACGTCCTTGACCCTCTCCCCGTCGAGCCAGACCTCCCGCCCGTCGCGCAGCGCCTCCAGATACTCCTGCCCGGACCTCGTCACGGTGGTATCGCCTCTCCTCGTACGTCACGGCTGACTGCCGGTCCCGAGCCTTCACGGCCCGACACGCACGAGGCAATGAACGACCGTCCACCGGTCCTTAAGAACCGGCCAGTCCGGTGGCGTTCACGCGGCTTTTGTACGGATCACCCACGGCCGAGCTGCTACTCGGCGGCGGGCAGCTCGTCCGACCGCAGCACGTAGGTACCCATGCCGGCCTCGGAGCGCGTGAGCCCTTCCTTCCGTACCGCCTCCATGGCCCGCTGCGCGGTGGAGTTCACCACCCCGAACTCGTTCGCCAACTGGACCACGCTCGGGATCTTGCTGCCGGGCGGATAAGTGCCGTTGCGGATGCGTTCGACGATGACGGTCGCGATCTGCGGCCACATCGCGCGGGTTCGATCAATGGACATGAGGCCATCCTGAGTACACCTCGGTATTCTTCGCATCTTCAGTGCACCTCGGTGTACTCCGGTACACTCGAGCCAAGACGAGACCCCCGCGACCTTCCGACGGGTCCGGGGGCATGGCCAACGCTTCGAAGGAGCGTCGACATGCCAGAACTTATCCGCACCCACCCTCGCACTCTGGGCGAGGCTGCTGCTCACACCGAGCCACAGCCACCGGCACAGGGCCCGCACCGTCGCCTTCCGTCCCGCACCACCCAGGCCCGCCGAGAACCCCACTCCTGCACGGGTAAAGTCTTCAACCCTCCGCTCTCCGTACGGGCTGGACGCACCACTGAACGCCGACGAAACGGCCATGATCCGTCCGTACCTTCTCGCGCACGAGCGGCAGACACGCCAACTACAGCGCCGCATCTCCCTGGTACTGGCCGCGGATTTCGGCATCGACCTGGACATGCGGGACATGCACGGACTGCCGGGGGTGGTGTGATGGCCGCGTGCGAGACGTGCGGCACAACGGCCGGCACCAGCGAGCGCGGGGGCTGCCAGAAGTGCACAGCAATGGCCCCATCCACAGGTCCTCGCAAGCCGGTTCGCATGTGCATTCGCTGCGCGCGGATCACCACGACGCCGATCACCGTCTCCGAGGTTCACCAGGCCTCCGGCCCCGGGTTCAACGTCTACGCCTGCCCCGACCGCGCGCCCCACTTCCCTCCGCTACCTGACGCATTGGACCTCCTTGCGACTGGTCGGCATCCAGGAGAGGGAAGCAGAGACTGAAGGCAGCGCGCCCAGGACGGCGGAGCCGCCCGTCGCGCCGCCGCCCCGACTGGCAGCCCTCCTCGTAGGACCGGAGGGCTGTCATTCGGGGCCCCCAGAGGCTAGGGCCGAACCTGTGGGTTGCCACTGGGCTTCGGCGTAGTCGACTGGCGTCCGGTTCCTGACCGTTCATTGCGCAGTCGAGGTGGAAGCAGAGCAGGCACGACCTTCCAAGATCATGGAGTTCTCGACGCCCCGCTACCTGCCTGGAAGACCGCGCCTGCCGATGCATCGTTCCCGATCCCGACCGCACTTGACCAAGCCCAAGGCCGCGTCTGGGGAGGTGCCCGCGCTGGTGGAGCGACTGTCCCAGGTGCCGGACCCGCGTGGCCCACGTGGAGTACGGCACGCGCTGGCCGCCGTCCTCGCCCTGACGGCGCGCGGGGGGCGCATCCGCTTCCACGACCTCCGGCACTCCACCGCAACTCCGCTCCTGGAACAGGGCGTCGAACTCGTCGTTGTCAGCAAGGAACTCTCGGCCACGCCCATATCGGCGTCACCGCCACCGTCTATGCCCACGTCCGACTACGCCTCCAGCGCGACGCCATCGACCTGCTCGGCCGCGCCCTTGACCGCCCCTGACATATGTACGGCAACGGCGGCGGACGCGTGGTGTCCGCCGCCAACTACTGCCGCCAGGGGCGCTCAGGAACGCCGTCCCACACAAGGGAAACCAAGTCAAATTCGCAATGGCAACCCTCGGTCGCGTGCTTCCAATTTGCGCCGTCAGAAGCTCCCTGATGCGTACGCAGAGATCCGCAAGATCGTCGCTTCGTCCGCAACGCCTCGAATCCTTACGGAATCAGATTCGGCGGAGAACTGAAGCAAGCCGCTCTTTTGCACCTTCAGGTCACACAATGAGTTGGTCGCCAGTCTGTCAATCGAGATCTCATGCAGACCGCCAAAGGAGACTTCGAGCTGAACCACGTTCATGCCATCGCGTCGCCATTTCGTAGGGGGCCGCCTTGGGAAAGTGGGCAGATCGAATCGCAGGCGAAGCGTAGGACCATTCGGACTCAAGCAGATCTCTTCGATGCGTACACCCTCGAGCGCAGGTACATCTTCTCCGTAGATGGCCAGCACCGGCTTCGGGTTGCTGATGGCGTCAATCCACTGCAACTCAAACACCCTCTCTAGTACTCATAATGCTGAGCCGTACCCGGGACTTTCCCAGTCCTTGGATTGCTGTACGGGCGGACATTGAAATGCGCCCCTTGATCGCCCACGCCCCCTTCGCCGTAGTAGTGGCCGTATGAATGATCCTGAATGATTACGCGATCGCCGCCGCGACGCGTGAATACGTATTCGCGGGTCATCACTCGAGTTCCGTCGGGGTTCAAGATGTTTTCCCCATTACGGTTCGTCATCGCCACCATGTTCAACTCGTCAGGCTGCTGGCCGTTCGGAATCCCAAGATCCCTCTTCGCCGCTCTGAAGGCCGAATTACGACTCGGGAGGGTCCGAACCTCGGGCACACAGTTACTGTTGTGAACAAGTACCGGCGTCGCTCCCGCCAGCACATAGTACGTGTGGATGTCATCGACGGTGAGGTTGTACGTGCGAGCTTGCCTGGTGAACGGTTTGTTGGCCGTGACGATGACCGCATGCCCCTCGTCCGTCAGCAGCGTCATGCCCGGCTGAAGGTCGCTCGCGGTAAGCCAGGTCTGCTCCGACGGCGACCAGAAGGGGTGCTCGTACGTTGCGGTGAGCGTTTCCACGCCATCGTCAGTGGCGATCGACAGGGTATTGAAGTGTTTGTCAGCACTTGTTCGAATGAGTCGAGAAACCTTCCGTGGACCTTCTTCTCCGGTTTCCGGATCAGTCGCCAGGACCTCGTCGCCGAGTTTTACATCCTCGATGTCCTTCGTGGTGCCGTCGGCCATGAGGACATCCGTGCCGGCCAGGAAGCAATTACAGTCGCCGGCCTTGGTCGTACCCTTGCCGGAGCCTCCCCTGCCAAGGCCCCCCTTCCCAAGACTGAGCCTAATCGTTCCCCCGCAGGTCCCGCCGATGCAACCCGTGATCAGTCCGGTCTTTAGAGCCTCCTTACGCGCCTCGCAAGAAAACCCATCACCGTCGGGACAAGACCAGCTCTCGATTTCGGCGAGATCAGCAGAGATTCCTGGCCCCACATCCTGCGCTCGACCGGCGTAGTTCGGGTTAGTTCCCATCGCGTAGCCGGTGAAGGCAGGAGCCTTCGGGGGCCGGGCCACGGTCACGACTGCGGAAAGGCCACGCTTTCGGTTGTAGGAAACGCCCGTGGTTACCTTCGTGCCATCATTCGTCTTAGTCGTGCTGGTGTAACCCCAGCCCCAGGACCACCCTCCACCACCTTCGTAGGTATAGGTTTCCCACTTGGGTTGCTCCTCGGTCCCCACGTTGCAAGAACCCGAACCTCCGCATGCCCCTTCAGGACGCAGGCCAGTGGGGTCGGAGAGACTGGCAGGGCTTCCATTGGCGTACGTGTACCCGTTCATCTGGAGCGGGTCGGCGAAGTCGATGAGCGGGTCAGCCGACAGAAAACGGCCTGTGGTCTGGTCGTACTCACGAGCGCCGATGTGGGTGAGGCCCGACGCGGTGTCGTCGATGCCGACGCCCAGATAGCTGCGCTTGTTCGGCCAGGCGGTCGGCTTGGGGCCACGCAGTTCGCCGTAGGGCTTGAAGGCGCGACGGGTGACCGATTGGGTGCCCGAGAGTTCCACCGTGGTGTTGGCGGTACCGAGGTGGTCGGCGATCAGGACGTTGCGCTTGTGGCCGGTGGTTGAACCGTTGGTCGTCGTGCGCACGACCGTGGGGGCGCCGGGGTGGGCATAGGCGCGCGACGCCTGGGTGATCTTGCCGACCGAGTCCGTGGTGAGCTCGGTTTCGCCCAGGTAGAGGGTGCTTCCGGTGGGGGAGTTCTCCAGGATGCGGTTGCCGGCGGCGTCGTAGACGTACGTGGTCTTGACGCCACCCACCGTGTTCGACTCGAGCTTCTGCTCCGTCGTCCACGCCAGGTCCTGGTCCTGCGTGGTGCCAGGCAGGTCGCGGGACTTGGTCGTACCCGTGGCGTTGTAGGTGTAGCTGCTGTCCTTGCCCGTCGGAGTGGAGACGACGGAGGTCAGGGTGTGCGGCTGCGTCGTGCTGTACGCGTAGGCGTAGCTGGTGTTCTTGGCAGTGTCGCCCGTCGGGTCGTGCTCCGTCATCGTGGCGCGGTTGCCGATCCAGTCGAACGTGAAGGACTGGTGGTAGGCGGTCGTGCCGGTGGAGACGGTCCCAGGAGCAGGTGCTGTCGCTGCAAGGTTGGCCGGCTGCGTCCTCCCCTGATGGGGGGCGTCGGCGACCGGGCCGCTGGAGGTGGCCCCGTCCTCCCTGTAACCCCAGGTGGTGCCCGCGTTCGACTTGCAGCCGGTGCCCTTCGCGTCCGGCGTGATCGACGACGTCCAGGCGCGGACCAGCTCACCCAACGTGTCGTACGCGAAGCACTGGTTGTCCCAGCTCGTTCCCGACGCATCAGCCAGCTTGCGCGCACTCGCGGTGATCATGCCAGAGGCGTCGTACGCGTAGGCGCTGTCCGAGACGAGGTGAGGTCCCGCGGATTCCCGGTCGGTCACCGTGCGCTGGAGGCGGCCCGTGTGCTCGTCGATGAAGTTGGTCGTCCACACCCGGTACGGCTGGGCTCCCGACACGGTCCTAAGTGCCTCACCGTAGGGCGAGTAGGTGACATCCGTCGTGTACCAGTTGATGCCGGAGGTGGACTCGGGCAGGCCGTCCTCGTCGTAGCGAGTGATGACCTGCTCGCTTGTGAGACCACCCTTGGCAGGCAGGGTGACGGACTGCGGCTTGCCCGTGAGGGTGTACGTGTAGGAGTACGCATACGTACCCGACAGACCTGTGGTCATCGCGTTGGGCGGAATGACCGTCTCGCGTCCGGTGGGCCGGTACTCAATGTCGTAGCCGGTGACCCGGTCGATGTAGTCACCGGAAGCGGTGTGCCGTATCGATGCCACAGGCAGGCCGAGCGCGCCTGCCCCGTCGTAGGTGAACTCCTTGACCGGAGGAGTGAGCGCAGACCCTTCTCGTACCGCAGTGATGCGGCCGAGAAGGTCATAGGCCGTGTACGTGTACTTGTTGAGCGAGTCCCGGACGATCGTGGGGCGGTCCGCGTCGTCGTACTCGGTGGAGGTGGTGCCGGTGTCCGGGTCGGTCGTGGAGGTCACACGGCCGCGCGCGTCGTGGGCGTACGTCCAGTTGTTGCCCGCTGGGTCGGTGACCCTGTTGCGGTTGCCGCGCTTGTCGTAGGCATACACGGTTTCGCGATAGGCCTCAGCCTCGCTGCCCGTCTGGTGGCGGATGGAGGTGACTCGGCCGAGCGCGTCGGAGTACGTCGTCGTGGTGGGGTTCGTCGAACCGACAGGGTCCACAGTGACGCTGACGTCGCCATACGTGGTGGTCGCCGCGTCCTTCATCACACGGCCGTGGTACGTCGTCTGACGGACCGGACGCTCCAACCCGTCGTACAGCGCCTTGACCGAACTGGGAATGAGCGTGGGCGTCTTGACCGCGAACAGGTCTGCTGTCGGCTCTCCCTTGGCGAGGTAGCCGCTGGTCAGCTCACCCACCAGACCGTGGTCGTCGTACCTGGTGTCGACGACGATTCTTCCGGGCCCGTGGGCCTCGGACTGGGTCTGGATCTGGCGCAACAGGCCGTCGAAGAGCGTGACCTGCTGCGCATAGGTGCCGTCGTCCATGAGTGACTTGACGGTGACGGCGGCAGGACGGTTCTCATCGGGAGTGGCGATCGCCGCCTGATAGGCGATCTCGACGTTCGGTGTCTGCCCACCGGACGAGCGCGCGGCGGACCAGCCCTTGGTCAGGCGCCCGAGAGCGTCGTACTCGGTCCGGGACACCCGGCCATTGGGATCGGTGACCGTCAGAGGCAGAGCACGGCCCGGGTCGAAGGCCGTGGTGGTGACGTGCTCCTTGGAATTGACCGTCTTGAGCGTCTTCACGGATGTGACCGGACCGCCCACGTCGCCGGGGGTGTACTGGGTCTCGGTCGTGCCGGCATCCGGCTTGGTGACGGTGCGGACACGACCCAGCGGGTCGTACGTGGTCGTCGTGCTGATCGCGTGAGCGGTGCCGGCGGCGTTGATCTCGTGAAGGCCCGTGACCATGCCCTTGGTGGGGGCATCTCCGTAGGCGAGCCCGTCATAGCTGAGCTGTACCGAGTCCTGGAGCTCCGTAGCGGGATCGGCCGTCGCGTGGCTGGCGCAGTCCGTGGCAGTCGTGCGCTTGGACTTGGGCAGCCCGATGAGCCAGGCGCCGGTGTTGTGGACGTACGCCGTCTTGGTGCAGGACACCTCAGAGAGCGTCTCTCCGGTGCCGTTCGGCTTGACCACCGCGGACTCGACGGAGGTGGGAAGTCCATACACGTCGCGGCTCAGGGTGCTGGTCCGCACCGCTTGCCAGCCGGGGCCGACCGTCTGGATCTCGTCGGTCTGCTTGACGTCCGTGCGATGTGCGAGCAGTGGGTCGAGGTCGGTGCCGTCCTCGGCTTCCCTGGTCCGGGAGGCTGTCTGTGTCGACTCCGGGTAGTTCAGGGTCCGCTTGACGATCTTCTTCTTGTCGGAGTTCAGGTAGGTGATGGCCTCTGCCATCATTCCTGCGTACTGCGGTGCGTCGTCGTTGAGCAGAGTGTTGGTACCGCTGGAGTCCTTGACTTCACCACCGGTTCCCAGGAAATAGCGGGTCTCGGTCAGCGACTGGGCGTGTGGCGTGCCGTCCGAGGAGATCGTCTTGCTGCCCTTGGTGACCGTGACGGTCCGGTAACCGAGCCAGTCGCTGTACGTGCGCAGAGACGGCCGGGTGAACTCGTCGTCAGTCTTCGCCCAGGCCGGTCCCTGGTATCCGTACTTTGTGTGAACGGGCTTGCTGAACGGCGAAGCCACCTTGTCGACCTCGGTCACCGAGTCGACGACGTACTTGTTGAACCACGCCTTGGCGGGCGTCTTCTCGTCCCCGTCCGGTGACCAGCGCACCGGGTAACAGGTGGTGTTGTTCTTACCCTGGTCCGTGGCCGGCTCGGAGGTGCAGCCACCCGTGTACTCGACCTCGATGCTGCCGCCGGCCTCGGTGGCCACAGCCCCGATGCGCGGACGGGTGAAACCGGGCCGCTTGTCGCTCGCACCTGTAGGTACGAGGTTCGGAAGCTGCTGGTCCTTGAGCCGGCCCCGCAGGGGTGACGTGGTCCCGACGGTGTACTGGGCGAAGCTGACCCCGTCCTTGGACTGGATGGTGCCGGTGGCGTCACCGGGTCCGAAGCCCGTGCGGGTGATCGAGTTGAGCCACAGGCCCGGAGACGTGTCGTACCAATCCTCAGGGAAGGACTGACGCAGCGTGTAGGTATCGACCTTGCCCAGGCCGGACTGGCCCGCGCGGGCCGCCTTCGTGGTGATCGTCTCCAGGCGCAGCTGGGTCCAGAACGACGGGAAGCCGGGGCAGAGCTTCGAAGTCGACTTGCAGTTCAGCGCCCCGGGGGTGTCCCACCAGGGGCGGTAGGCTCCTGGATCGTCCGTCTTCGCGAATCTGGCGGGATCGCAGTCCGTGGCGGACTTCAGACACCGCTGCTTCACGCCGAACTCCACCGTGGCCGACGGCTTGGTCAGGTCGGCGGCGCGCATGCCGTACTCGATGGTCTTCGGATACCCGAACCGGTCATAACTCTCGGGCGTCTTCCGCTTCTCGCGGACCGCGTAGTAGTTCTCCTCCTGCCCCCAGTTGACGACCATGACGTTGCCGTGGACGTCCACGACCTTGTCCAGACCCCATCGCCACGCCTGCTGCTTCTTGCCCGTTCCGCAACGCGAGTCGGCGAACGCCGACGCATGGCACGGCTCGCCCGGGTGGTTGCCGAAGACCGGCACGGTCGACACGGAGTCGGTGTTGGCGTGGCCGCCGCCCACCTGGTTGAGGCCGAAGTAGTACTCGGTGCCGTCGGTGGTGGTGACGACCCAGTACTCACCGTTGTTGTCGTCGTTTGTGCCGCCGGTGCGACGCTGGATCCGCGTCCCGTCGTCCCGCTTGGGGCGGTAGATCTCGGTGTCGCTCTCCGGGTTGCTGCCTGCCGCGTCGACGCGCACCAGTTCGACAGTGCTTCCGCCGAGCGACATCACCGCGTTGTAGGACACCCAGCACAGGTCGCTGGTCTTGTCGGTCTTGGCAGTGTTGTTGGGACTACCGGCCTGCAGTGTCTTGGTGTCGTCTTTGCAACTGCGGTACCTGCGTTCGATGTGGCCGGGGTCGTAGTCCCAGCCCTCACCGATCCACGAGGCCTGCGGAGAGGACACAGCGGTCCGGCCGTCTACTGATTGCGAACTGTAGGACAGCGTCACCTTCGGTGCCGGGCCTGCCGGTGCCGGCGGTATGACGAGGGGGTAGCCCCAGGTGAAGGCGCCGGACGAACCTCCCGCCGCCCACTTGCCACTCGAGGCCAGCGGGGTCGCCTTGAACGAGCCGCCGGCGCCCGCTCCGGAGTCGACGGCGCCGACGACGGCCTTGTCACCGCCTGCCGCTACGGGGAGGGCCGTGGTGTAGGAAGCCTGCACCACGGCAGGGCCGGAGCGAGTAGCGGCGTTGCCCGTGGAGGCTGGTGTCGTCGTTCCGTCGGCCGCCGTGTCGACGGTCGCGGTGAGCGTATGCGTACTGGTGTCGTTGGCCGTCTCCAGTTCCTCGTACTCCTGGCACGCCTCTTCGAGCGGGGTGGTCAGATAGCACTCGGGAAACTGGACGAGACGCAGACGGGAGGCCCAGTCGGCACCGTAGAGGTTCTCGAACTTCCCGTAGTCGAGCTGCACGGATATGGGCACTGATCCGGTGGACGGCGCCTCGATGGTCACCAGCGCACCAACCGTCAGGGCGCCTTCGACGCCCTTGCTGATCTCGCTGCTTCGATCCACGACAGCCGCTTGCCAGGTACCGGTCGGCAGAGCGTGGCCTTCAGCCTGCCCCAGCCTGAGCGGGACATTCGGCACTTGGGTGAAGTCAGGGTCGTCGGTGGCTGCCGTCGCCGTGGAGACCTGGCTGAAGCCGGATCCGAAGGTGACAGCTCCGGAACTCGCCGGAGGTGGGGTAGTCGTCCCAGGGGGTGCCTGCTGCACATCGCTCGGAGGTCGGACCTTCAGCTCTTCCAGACCGCTGTCGAATGTCTCACCACTGACGGGCTGGTCCTCGTCCAGCGGCTCAAGTGCCAGCGGATCAGATGCCAGCGTTTCACGACCCGTCTCAACAGCCGCGGGGTCGGGCGGAAGAGCCAAAGCCTGGGCGGGGAGCAATCCGACCAGCAGCACGGCTCCCAAGGCGGGGACCAGAGTCCGACGCACTCGACGACGGGCATGCAGATGACGACCAAACACAGGGAGGTCCCCCCGGACCACTTGAAGCGGGACCGGAAGGGACCGCGTGTGAATTCACTTTCAGATTTGCAGATTCTGCGTGGCAATCGTGAAGAAGCGCCAGAGTAGGTGAACCCCAGGTGAGAAGTGTCACGGTGCGTAGTCAGACAGGTCCAGCTAGACATGCCGTAACGCCGCGCTCCTCGCAGAAGGGAGTAGTGCGTCAAGCATCACCAAACGCGTGATCGACGTGCATACTCCCCCGAACCAGCCATCAGAGATGGAGTTTCGTCCGGCTTTTCCGGCATTTCATCTGTCCGGGGTTGCACTGAACCTCCCTTCGCCTGATCCGCGCACCACGAAAGTCACCGCCCGGGGGCTCCTTCCACTGGGGCTGCTTCGTCAGGCGTGGGGTGACGGCGAGAACTTCATGGGTCATCATCAGCTCGCCCAAGCCATGCCTCCCGGCAGGAGTCTCGACCGGACGAAGTCATCCACATGTCATGGCCGGCTTCGCAGTCCAGCCGGTGCGTGAGAGCCCCGGATTTCCAGGGGAAGGGACCTCACCCGATGAGAGACAAGTGGCTTCGGCGGCCTGGTCGGCGAGCGAGCGCGGCGGCGCTTGCTGCCGTGGTCGCTGCTTCCGGTCTCACGTATGCGGGCTTCCGTGTCGGCTCGTCCGATGACCAGCGACCGAACTCCACTCACCCACAGCAGTCCCAGAACGAGCAAGTTGCCGGGCTGGGTCAGGGCTCCGCGCTCGCGCGAGCCAGGAAGACCGGAAAGCCTGTCGAGGCCACCTCGCTCCGCACCGCGCGATCAACCACGTGGGCACGCCCAGACGGGCTCATGGAGAAGAAGCTCTACGCCTCACCGGTGTGGGCCAAGGTCGGCCAGGAGTGGAAGCCGGTCGATCCAACCCTGCGCCGGACCAACCGAGGGTGGGAGCCCAAGGCCACGAACACAGGCGTGGTGTTCTCCGCGGGCAGCGCAAGCGGCGGGGATGAGCGCGCTTCGAGGAGGACGGCGCGACGCGTCTCCCTCCTCCCCGCATTCGCCACCGAGGCGGGCACCGGGAGCCAGCTCGTGACCCTGACGGTCGACGGCGCCTACGACATCCATCTGACCTGGCCCGGCCCCGTGCCGACGCCGATCATCGACGGATCTCGAGCCCTCTATCCCGAGATCTTCCCGGGGGCAGATCTGGTTCTCACAGCCGATGACGACGGCTTCGCCCAACTGCTCGTACTGAAGAACCCTCAGGCGGCAGCTGATCCGCGTGCCGCGCAGCTGTCCTATGGGCTCACGTCCTCGAACCTGACGTTCCGTCTGGACCCGACCTCCGGCATCGTCTCGGCGGAGAACGCCGACGGGGATGAGGTCGCGCTGTCACCGACGCCGCTGATGTGGGACAGCAGTGGCTCCCCTGCGGTGACCGACGGCGAGCTGGGTGCCACCTCCCAGCCGACCGCGTCCGAGACACCGGGCCCCACGGGGACCCCTACGAGCATCTCGCCGACGCCGAGCCCCAGCACGAGCACCGAGGAGCTGGCCAACGACCAGGTCGATCCCCTGGGCGAGGTGCTGCCCTCGGCCTCGGACAGTGCCGGGCCGACACCGACCGACCCGCCTTCGCCCACTGTTCCGTCCGAGCCCACCCCTGCCCCTTCGCAGACAGGCTCCGCCGCCACCTTGAGTCTGCCCCTGCTCAACGGTCCGTCCCCGGAGTCCCGAGGCGAGCTGGTCGAGACCGACCTGTCCGACGGAAAGTGGCTCCTCACCCCGGACCAGGACTTCTTGAGCGACCCCGGCACCCGATACCCGGTCTTCATCGACCCCAGCGTCAAGAAGCACGTACTGGACTGGACCACCGCCTACAGCCGCCACCCCAAAGCCACCTTCTTCAACGGCAAGGACTTCAACAAGGGCGGTACGCACGAAGCCCGCGTCGGCTTCGAGTCCGACACGTGGGGGACCTCCCGCTCGTACTTCAACATCGCGTTCGACAAGAGCCTTCAGGGCGCGAAGATCCAGAAGGCCACGTTGCGGTTCCTGGAGACCTACGCCTGGTCATGCAGCGCGCGCTCGATGAGCGTCCACCTCACAAGCCCCATCAACGGGCGCACCAACTGGAGCAACGCTCCCGCCATGAACGACACCAACATGGCGGCGCCGGCAAGGAGCTTCGCGCACGGTTACAAGTCGGGATGTCGCGACGACTACGAGACCTTTGACGTGACGTCATCCGCGCAGAAGACGGCGGACAAGGGCAAGGACCTGATCACTTTCGGCCTGCGTGCCAGGGACGAGAACTCCCAGTACGCCTGGAAGAAGTTCCAGGCGAACGGCGAAAACGGACCGACACTGGCTCTGGTCTACAACCGTCCACCGAGCGCCCCGACCCACCATGACCTCGGGCCCGACTTCAAGTGCACCACCACCACGCCGTATGTACGGGTCGGTGCCGACGCCATCAACTTCACGGCCAGAGCCACCGACAAGGACGAGAACCTCGACCGCTTCGACTTCAACATGTGGCCCGCAGGGAAGTGGGAGACCACCGGCGACCTGCTCAAGTCGACGGGCAACGTGTCCGTGGGCGGCGATACTGCCGCAGCGTTGCGCACAACGCCCAACTTCCCCACGACGGGCCTGACCAACGGCGCCCTGTACTCGTGGCAGGTCCGTGCCGTCGACGACGCCGGCGCCACGTCGGCCTTCTCCCCGAGCAAGATCCCCTGCCGGTTCATCTTCGACAGCAGCGCCCCCAAGCCGCCGAGGGTGAGCTCCGACGACTTCCCCAACGCCGATGTCAACGAGAACACCTTCGGCAACGAGGCTGAGGACGCGAACTGGTCGAAGAAGAGGTTCGGTACTCCAGGCACGTTCACCATCCGGGCCCTTGACAGTGACGTAGTCCGCTACGAGTACGGCTTCAACACCAACGGCTACGCCTTTTCTCTGCCCCGAACGGCGGGCACCTCGGTCAACGTTTCGGCGCTCCTTTCCAACGTGAAGCCTCCGTCTGCGGGGCCCAACGTGCTGTACGTGAGAGCCGTTGACGGGGCCGGCAATGTCTCCGAACCCACGAAATACTTCTTCTACGTCACCCCGCGCGAAGAGGCCGACACACCGGGTGATTTCACCGGGGACAAAAGCCCCGACATGTTCTCCGTGACGGCGTCGGGCAATCTTCGTCTCTTCCCCTCACATGCGGACAAGGATCTGATCAAGGGCACCGGAGATCTCGACTACTCGATGTCCGGGGCGTACCGCGACAACCCCGACAAGGACCCCAACGGCGACGACGAAGAGCCCGTTTTCATTGCGCCCGTCGGCGGTCACTTCACCGGGTCCCTGATCACGCACAACGGAGACTTCTACGGCGGAGACGGCCTGCAGGACCTCCTCGCCACCGTCGGGGGGAAGCTCTGGGTCTATCCCGGCGATGGCTACGGTGCCGTCAACATCACCAAGCGCCGGGAGATCCTCCTGCCCGGCAACGCTCCCAAGCCGGACACGTTCACCCAGATCGCGGCCACCGGCGACGTCACCGGCGACGGGCTGCCCGAGATGTTCGCCACCGTGGGCGACCAGCTCTGGGCATTCATCGGCTACACCGGAGCCGCCTTCACGGAAGCCAGGCTGGTGGCCGGCTCTCCCTGGGCAGACCGGGACATCGTCAGCATCGCCGACATCACCGGCGACGGAGTCCCTGACTTGCTGTTCCGCGGCCCTGAAACCGGGCGGGGGCTGCTGCTCAGGCACGGCAAGGCCGGTTCGGGCGGAGGCGTCGATCTGACGTCGCTCTCGGCTGCGGTGAATTCCGGGACAGGCAAGGACGAGGTCTACGGAACCGGTGGCTGGGCAGCCGCTTACGTCCCCAAGATCATGGGTACCCCGGATGCCACTGGTGACGGGATCCCGGATCTCTGGGCGGTCCTGAGCGACGGATCGTTGTACTTCTACCCCGGTGGTCGCGATTTCCATGGCACCCGTCTCGTCGCGAGTCAGGGTGGATGGCTGAGCAGCCTGGCCATTGGCTGACCCGAACGTGGACGCCCGTCGCAGGTCCCTGCGACGGGCGTCCACCGTTTTCGGCCCCTGGCTGCGCGATGCGGCTCAAGCCGCATGGCAGATCCCCGCGCGGTACTCCCCCGGTGTCATCCCGAACCACTTGCGGAACGCGAGGTGGAAGCCGACCGCGCTCTGGTAGCCGACGCGGGCGGGGACCGCGGACTGGGGGAGGGAGGTCTCGGCGAGGAGGCGGGCGGCTTCCTGCATGCGGCGGGAGGTGAGGTGGCGGGCCGGGGACTCGCCGACGAGGGCGCGGAAGGCCGCGGTGAACGCCGAGCGGGACATGCCGACCTCGCGGGCCAGGGAGTCGATCGTCCACGGCTGCGCGAAGCGGGTGGCGATCATCACCACGGCCTGACTGATGCCGGGGTGCCGGAGCAGCGGCAGCGAGGTCGGGTTGTCCGCGAGGTCGCGCAGGAGCGGGCGGAGCGCCAGGACCAGGGCCATCTCGAAGGCACGCAGAGTGATGAGCCGGTCCCCCGGGCCGACCGGCCGGTCCGGGGCCGCCAGTAGGCGCAGGGTGTCGCGCAGCAGCGGCTCGCGGTCGACCTGGGCGCCGTCCAGGACGAGCGCCCAGGGCAGCGAGGTGTAGAGCGTGCTCGCCGCGCTGGCGTCGTAGTGGAGTCCGGCGCACAGCAGCCGGCTCACCGCGCCGGTGCCGTCGATGCGGATCTCGCCCGACGTGCCGGGTTTGCGCTCGGGCAGGACGGCCCGCAGCGGTACGCCCTGGCGGTCCGGCGTGTCGGAGAGTCGGTGGGCGCTGCCGGTCGGGAAGACGATCAGGTCGCCCGCGTGCAGCTCCAACGGAGGGTGACCGTCGCCGGTGATCCAGCAGCCCCCCTCGACGATGTAGTGGAGCACGGCACAGCTCTGCTCGGCGTCCCCCTCGATGGCCCAGGGTGCGCGGACGTGCCAGCGACTGTCGAAGACTCCGGTGAGCCGGAGCGGTTTGAGCAGCTCGCTCAGGAGGTCCTCGGCCTCGTCTTCCTCACGCCGGTCGTCACGGTCGGTTGCCACGGTGTCCATGGACGATCCTTCAACTTCCGCCCCGGTTTGTTAATTGAACGGTGTGAGCCGCCGCCGCCAGCCTGGAGGAGACGACACGGCAGCCACCACACCCTATCGAAGGGCCTCTACGACACATGTCCAGTCAGATACCGATGCGGGTCGCGGTCGTGGGAGCGACCGGTTTCCAGGGCGGCGCGATCGCGCGTCTGCTCGTCGAGCGGCACCACCGGGTGCGGACGCTCACCCGTCGTCCCTCGGGCGACCGGCCGCCGCTGCCCGGCGCCCTGTTCGTGGCGGGCGACCTGGCCAGACCCGCGGACGTACGGCGGCTCTTCGAGGGGACGACGCACGGCGTGGTGACGCTGCCGCTGGTGTACGAGCCCGAGCGGATCCGCGCCTACGCGCGGAACGTGGCCTTCGCGGCCCTGGCCGCCGGCACCGTGCGGCTGGTCCTGAACGCCAACACCCGTGTCCCGCAGGGTCCGACGTCGGTGGCCGCGTTCGAGACCCGGCGGATCGCCGAGGAGGAGCTGCGGAGCGCGGGCGTCCCGCTGGTGGTCGTACGGCCGCCGGTCTATCTGGACAACCTGTTCTCGCCGTGGAACGGACCGGCCCTGGTCGACGAGGGCGTCCTCGCCTATCCGCTGCCCGCGTCCACGCCGACGGCCTGGCTCTCCCACCGGGACCTGGCGGAGGCGGTGCACGCGGCGCTGACCGTCGAGGGCCTGGAGGGCCGTTCCTTCGACATCGGCGGGGCCCGGTCGCTCACGGGCGACGAGCTGGCGGCCGCGTTCGGCCGCGGGCTCGGCCGCGCGGTGCGGTATCTGCAGCTGGCGCCGGAGGTCTTCGAGCGCGGGCTCGCCCAGCTGCTCGGCCCGGAGACGGCGGCCGGCGTCGCCGGGATCTACCACTACATGGCGACCGGCGCCGATCCGCTGCTGCTCGCGGGCGACGACGGGGTGTCGGCGGACGTGCTGGGGGTGCGGGCGGCGCCCGTGGAGGAGTGGGTGACGCGCCAGCCGTGGCAGATGTGGTCGGGAGACGCGGAGGAACAGTCGCCCTCGACCCAGGGCTGACGATCGAGACGACCGGCCTCGTCCCTCAGGGACGGGGCCGGTTTTACGTGTCGGGGCGCTTGCCCGCGCGACTACGCCCGAGTAGTTAACAAAGCGCCGGATTGCCCACCCGAAGTGGGTGGAAGGCTCCTCCGGTACAACCCCGTGTCACCCCCGTACGAGCCCCCCGTACGAGCCCCGGCCGAACCGGGCCGAGGCACGCACGCGCACCACCGAACAGAACCCGTACGCCCACCCCGAACCACCCCCGTACGTCCACCCGGTACACCCCCGTAGACCCGCCATCCGAGTGAACGCGGACAGGAGCGGCCATGCCCGCAACCCGCCAGCCGTCGACGGAGCTACAAAGAGCGCACCACCACCCGCACCCCCGTACCCCCTCAGGTGATGCTGTGAATCCGCTCATGGGACGCATTCCCGTACTCGACGTCCGCCCCCTGGTCGACTGCGGCCGACGCCCCGCGAAGGCGGTGGCCGGGGAGACCTTCGAGGTCACCGCCACCGTGTTCCGCGAGGGCCACGACGCGGTCGCCGCCAATGTCGTGCTGCGCGGCCCCTCCGGCCGTCCCGGCCCCTGGATCCCGATGCGTGAACTGGCCCCCGGCACCGACCGGTGGGGCGCCGAGGTCACCCCGGACGCCGAGGGCCTGTGGACGTACACGGTGGAGGCGTGGAGCGACCCACTGGCCACCTGGCGGCATACCGCGAAGATCAAGATCCCGGCCGGGATCGACTCCGAGCTCGTCCTCGCCGAGGGCGCGGAGCTGCACGAGCGCGCCGCCAAGGGCGTCCCGAAGAAGGGCGGCGGCCGGGAGGCCGTGCTCGCGGCCGCCGACGCGCTGCGCGACGTCTCCCGCACCGCCGCCGCCCGGCTCGCCGCGGCGCTCGCCCCGCAGGTCACCGAGGCGCTGACGCGGCACCCGCTGCGCGAACTGGTCAGCGCCTCGCCCGCGTTGCCGCTCCGGGTGGAGCGCGAGCGGGCGCTGTACGGCTCCTGGTACGAGTTCTTCCCGCGCTCGGAGGGCGTGAAGAAGGTCCGGGGCAGGACGGTCGGCGGGACGTTCCGCACGGCCGCCGAGCGGCTGCCGGCGATCGCCGCGATGGGCTTCGACGTGGTCTACCTCCCGCCGATCCACCCCATCGGCACCACGCACCGCAAGGGCCCCAACAACGCGCTCGCGGCGAGCCCGAACGACGTCGGCGTGCCGTGGGCGATCGGCTCCCCCGAGGGCGGCCACGACGCCGTCCACCCGGACCTGGGCACGATCGAGGACTTCGACGCCTTCGTGGCGCGCGCCCGCGAGCTGCGCCTGGAGATCGCGCTCGACTTCGCGCTGCAGTGCTCGCCCGACCACCCGTGGGTGGAGAAGCACCCGGAGTGGTTCCACCACCGGGCGGACGGCTCGATCGCGTACGCGGAGAACCCGCCGAAGAAGTACCAGGACATCTATCCGATCGCCTTCGACCGGGACATGGACGGCATCGTCGCCGAGACGGTCCGGGTGCTGCGGCACTGGATGGACCACGGCGTGCGGATCTTCCGGGTCGACAACCCGCACACCAAGCCGGTGGTGTTCTGGGAGCGGGTGATCGGTGAGGTCAACGGCACCGACCCGGACGTGATCTTCCTGGCGGAGGCGTTCACCCGGCCCGCGATGATGCGCACGCTCGGCACGGTCGGCTTCCAGCAGTCGTACACGTACTTCACCTGGCGCAACACCAAGGACGAGCTGACGGAGTACGTGACCGAGCTGTCCGGCGACGCGGCCGCCGCCATGCGGCCGAACTTCTTCGTGAACACCCCGGACATCCTGCACGCCTACCTCCAGCAGGGCGGCCGGCCGGCCTTCGAGGTGCGGGCGGTGCTCGCCGCCACGCTCTCGCCGACCTGGGGCGTGTACGCCGGCTACGAGCTGTGCGAGGCCGCCGCGCTGCGCGAGGGCAGCGAGGAGTACCTGGACTCGGAGAAGTACCAACTCCGGCCCCGTGACTGGGAGTCGGCGGAGCGTGCGGGCGCCTCGATCGCGCCCCTGATCACCACGCTCAACCGGGTCAGGCGCCGTCACCCGGCGCTGCGAAGGCTGCGGAACGTGCACTTCCACACGACCGACAACGACGCGGTGATCGCGTACAGCAAGCGCTCGGGTTCGAACACCGTTCTGGTGGTCGCCAACCTCGATCCGCACCACACCCAGGAGGCCACGGTCTCGTTGGACATGCCGGAGCTCGGCCTCGACTGGCACGAGACCGTACCGGTGCGCGACGAGCTCACCGGTGAGACCTATCACTGGGGCAGGGCCAACTATGTGCGCCTCGAGCCGGGCGTCACGCCCGCGCACATCCTCGCCCTGCGACCGTCCCCGACGATCGGAGGGTCACCCACATCATGACCGTCAACGAACCCGTCCCCGACACCTTCGAGGACACGCCCGCCAAGGACCGTGACCCGGACTGGTTCAAGAGGGCCGTCTTCTACGAAGTGCTCGTGCGCTCCTTCCAGGACAGCAACGGGGACGGCGTAGGCGACCTCAAGGGCATCACCTCGCGCCTGGACTACCTGCAGTGGCTCGGCGTCGACTGCCTCTGGCTGCCACCGTTCTTCAAGTCCCCGCTGCGGGACGGTGGCTACGACGTCGCCGACTACACCTCCGTGCTCCCGGAGTTCGGCGATCTCGCCGACTTCGTGGAGTTCGTGGACGCGGCGCACCAGCGCGGCATGCGCGTGATCATCGACTTCGTCATGAACCACACGAGCGACGCCCACCCGTGGTTCCAGGAGTCGCGCTCGGACCCCGACGGGCCGTACGGCGACTACTACGTCTGGGCCGACGACGACAAACAGTTCCAGGACGCCCGGATCATCTTCGTCGACACGGAGACGTCGAACTGGACCTTCGACCCGGTGCGCAAGCAGTACTACTGGCACCGGTTCTTCTCGCACCAGCCGGATCTCAACTACGAGAACCCGGCGGTGCAGGAGGAGATCCTGTCGGCGCTGAAGTTCTGGCTGGACCTCGGCATCGACGGCTTCCGGCTCGACGCGGTGCCGTACCTGTACCAGCAGGAGGGCACCAACTGCGAGAACCTGCCGGCCACCCACTCCTTCCTCAAGCGGGTCCGCAAGGAGATCGACGACCACTACCCGGACACGGTGCTGCTCGCCGAGGCGAACCAGTGGCCGGAGGACGTGGTCGACTACTTCGGGGACTTCGCCTCGGGTGGCGACGAGTGCCACATGGCGTTCCACTTCCCGGTGATGCCGCGCATCTTCATGGCGGTACGGCGGGAGTCGCGCACCCCCGTCTCGGAGATCCTGGCCAAGACCCCGGCGATCCCGGACGGCTGCCAGTGGGGCATCTTCCTGCGCAACCACGACGAGCTGACCCTCGAGATGGTGACGGACGAAGAGCGCGACTACATGTACGCCGAGTACGCCAAGGATCCCCGGATGCGGGCGAACATCGGCATCCGGCGGCGGCTCGCCCCGCTCCTCGACAACGACCGCAAGCAGATGGAGCTGTTCACCGCGCTGCTCTTCTCGCTGCCGGGTTCGCCGGTGCTGTACTACGGCGACGAGATCGGGATGGGCGACAACATCTGGCTCGGCGACCGGGACGGGGTGCGGACCCCGATGCAGTGGACGCCGGACCGGAACGCGGGCTTCTCGTCCTGCGACCCGGGGCGGCTCACCCTGCCGGCCATCATGGACCCGGTCCACGGCTTCCAGGTGACCAATGTGGAGTCGGGGATGGCCTCGCCGTCCTCGCTGCTGCACTGGACCAAGCGGATGATCGAGATCCGTAAGCAGAACGTGGCCTTCGGCCTCGGTTCGTACACGGAACTGCCGTCCTCCAACCCGGCGGTGCTGGCCTTCCTCCGGGAGTCCGGTGACGACCTGGTGCTCTGCGTGAACAACTTCTCGCGGTTCGCGCAGCCGACGGAGCTGGACCTGCGGCAGTTCGACGGGATGAGCCCCGTGGAGCTGATCGGCCAGGTGCGGTTCCCGGCGATCGGACAGTGGCCCTACCTGCTGACCCTGGCAGGACACGGCTTCTACTGGTTCCGCCTGAAGAAGAGCCGGTTGACGACGTCCACACGCAGTTCCTGACGAGTCGTCAGCCAACTGCCCGGGGTGGAGCGGGTTTCCCCCGCGCCACCCTGGGCACTGTGTCCCACACACAGTCGATTCAGGTCCATACGGGCCTTCTTGTCGGGCCCATACGGATCTTCCCCATCCGACACGTCCCGCACATCCGGACAGCCGAAGCCGCCATCCGGGACACTCTGCGCATTTGAACTCGATTCACGCGAACTCGAATCTGCGCCCCCCGGGGAAAGGACGCGATGCCATGCCGGAGACCGCATCCACCACCCGGGCCCCGGCCGCCCTCCTCCCGTCACTCGCTCCCCTGCTCCATGAATGGCTGCCCCGGCAGCGCTGGTTCGCGGGCAAGGGGCGCCGGGTCACCGGATTCACCCTGGAGGCGGCCACCGAGCTGCTGCCACTGGACGGCACGGGACCCGGGCTGCTGCATCTCCTCGTCCGGGTCGAACAACCCGGCCGCCCGACGGGCACACCCGCCGACTGCTACCAACTCCTCCTCGGCGTCCGCACCCAGCTGCCGCCCCGGCTCGCCCCCGCCCTGATCGGGCGGATCCGGCAGGGGCCGCTGGCCGGCCGGGCGGTCTACGAAGGGCTGCGGGACCCGCGGCTCGCCGGACTGCTCTACGAACGGCTGCGCACCCCGGGCCGGATCGGCCCGCTGACCTTCCGGGGCACGACCGAACTGCCCGCGTCCCTCGCACCCAGGGTCCTGGACGCCGAGCAGTCCAACTCCTCGCTCGTGTACGGCGATACGTACATCCTGAAGATCTTCCGCCGGGTCAGCCCCGGACTGAACCCCGATCTGGAGCTGCCGCTCGCGCTCGCCGGCGCGGGGTGCGCACGGGTGCCCGCGCCGGTGGCCTGGTTCGAGTCGGGCGCGAGCACGCTCGGCGTCCTCCAGCCCTATCTGCGGGACTCCCGCGACGGATGGCGGCTGGCCCTCGACGCCCTGGCCGAGGGCCGCGAGTTCACCGCCGAGGCGCACGCCCTGGGCCGGGCGACGGCCGAGGTGCACCTGGCGCTCGCGACGGCGCTGCCGACGGAGCGGCTGCGGCGGACCCAGAGCGCGCACCTGGCCGCCGAGATGGACCAGCGGCTGCACGCGGCCGCGCAGGCGGTGCCGGCGCTGCTCCCGTACGTGCCGGGGCTGCGGTCGGTCTTCGCGGCGGCGGGCGAGGGCTCCGGGCACCTCCAGCGCGTCCACGGCGACCTGCACCTCGGCCAGACGCTGCGGGCCGCGGACGGGGGCTGGGCGGTGATCGACTTCGAGGGCGAGCCGGCGAAGCCGCTCGCCGAGCGCTGCCGCCCGCAACCCGCGGTCCGTGACGTGGCGGGGATGCTCCGCTCCTTCGACTACGCGGCGCGCACGCACCGCCCCTGGAAGCCGGAGTGGGCGGCGCGCTGCCGGGCCTCGTACTGCACGGGCTACGCCGAGGCCGCGGGCACCGACCCGCGCGAGGACCCGGCGCTGCTGCGGGCCTACGAGACCGACAAGGCGGTCTACGAGGTCCTCTACGAGGCCCGTCACCGCCCGGACTGGCTCCCGGTGCCGATGGCGGCGATCGAACGCCTGGCGGGCGGGGAGTGACCCCCGAAGGGCCGTGCGAGGCCCGTTCGGCGGAGTGTCCTGTGCGGGACCCGCGCCGTTGCGGTTGCGTGGGAACCGGCGCGTATTCCTCAGCCCCACACCTTCCGACACCCTTGCAGGAGGCATCCCCGTGACCGCCCGATCCGCTCGCAAGACGGCAGCGCCCCCGGCCAAGACGCCCGCCCCCCGGGCCGCCCAGGAGGCCGAACGGAAGGCGGTACGGAAGGCGCCGCCGCTCGACCCCGGGGACCGGGCGCGGCTGCTCGCCGGGGAGCACCACGACCCGCACGCGGTGCTCGGCGCGCACCCGGTCCGCGGCGGCGTCGCGATCCGGGTCCTGCGCCCGTTCGCCCGTGAGGTCGCCGTCCTCGCCAAGGGCAGGCGCGTCGCCCTGCACGACGACGGCGACGGCTTCTTCTCCGGACTGCTGCCCCTGCTGCGCAAGATCCCGCCGTACGAGCTGCGGGTCCGCTACGACGGCGACGAGCTGCCCGTGGAGGACCCGTACCGCTTCCTGCCCGCCCTCGGCGAGCTGGACCTCCACCTCATCGGCGAGGGCCGGCACGAGGAGCTGTGGAAGGCGCTCGGCGCGCGGACGATGGTCCACCAGGGCGTCACCGGCACCCGGTTCACGGTCTGGGCCCCCAACGCGCGGGGCGTGCGGGTCACCGGCGACTTCACGCACTGGGACGGCACGGCGCTGCCGATGCGCTCGCTCGGCGCCACCGGCGTCTGGGAGCTGTTCGTCCCCGGGATCGGCGAGGGCGCGGTCTACAAGTTCGACATCACCCGCCCCGACGGCTCCCACACGCTGCGCGCCGACCCGATGGCCCGCCGCGCCGAGTGCCCGCCGAACACCGCGTCCGTGGTCACCGACTCGTACCACGAGTGGGAGGACGCCGGGTGGATGGCGAGCCGGGGCGCGCGCCCGCACCACGAGGCCCCCCTCTCCGTCTACGAGCTGCACCTGCCGTCCTGGCGTCCTGGGCTGACGTACCGCCAGCTGGCCGAGCAGCTGCCGGCGTACGTCCGCGATCTCGGCTTCACGCACGTGGAGTTCATGGCCGTGGCCGAGCACCCCTTCAGCGGCTCCTGGGGCTACCAGGTCACCGGCTACTACGCGCCGACCTCACGCCTCGGCACCCCCGACGACTTCAAGTACCTGGTCGACGCGCTGCACCGGGCCGGCATCGGGGTCCTGATGGACTGGGTGCCCGCGCACTTCCCGCGCGACGACTGGGCGCTCGCGGAGTTCGACGGCCGGCCGCTGTACGAGCACGAGGACCCGCGCCGTTCGGCCCATCCCGACTGGGGCACGCTGGAGTTCGACTACGGCCGCAAGGAGGTGCGGAACTTCCTCGTCGCCAACGCGGTGTACTGGTGCGAGGAGTTCCACATCGACGGCCTGCGGGTGGACGCGGTCGCCTCGATGCTCTACCTCGACTACTCGCGCGAGCACGGCGAGTGGCTGCCGAACGAGTTCGGCGGGCGGGAGAACCTGGACGCGGTCGCCTTCCTCCAGGAGATGAACGCCACGGTGTACCGCCGCTGCCCCGGCGTCGTCACCTTCGCCGAGGAGTCGACGGCCTGGGACGGCGTGACCCGGGCGACCGACCAGGTCGGCCCCGGTGGCTTCGGCGGGCTCGGCTTCGGCATGAAGTGGAACATGGGCTGGATGCACGACTCCCTCGGCTATGTGTCCAAGGAGCCGGTGCACCGCAAGTACCACCACAACGAGATGACGTTCTCGATGGTGTACGCGTACAGCGAGAACTACATCCTGCCGATCTCCCACGACGAGGTCGTGCACGGCAAGCAGGCGCTCGTCTCCAAGATGCCCGGCGACTGGTGGCAGCAGCGCGCCAACCACCGCGCGTACCTCGGCTTCATGTGGTCCCACCCCGGCAAGCAACTTCTCTTCATGGGGCAGGAGTTCGCGCAGGGCGCCGAATGGTCCGCCGAACACGGCCCCGAGTGGTGGCTGATGGACGAGACCTACCACTCGGCCGGTGACCACAGGGGCGTACGGGACCTGGTGCGCGACCTGAACACGGTCTACGGGGCGACCCCGGCGCTCTGGGAGCGGGACACCGCCCCCGAGGGCTTCCAGTGGGTGGTGGGCGACGCGGCGGAGGACAACGTCTTCGCCTTCCTCCGCCACGACGCCGAGGGCGCGCCGCTGCTCGCGGTGAGCAACTTCTCGCCCGTCGTCCGGCACGACTTCCGGCTCGGCGTCCCGGACACCTGCGCCGCCTGGGCGGAGGTCCTCAACACGGACGACCAGCGGTACGGCGGAAGTGGCGTGGCGAACACCGACCCGGTGAAGACCGAGTCGGTGCCCTCCCACGGCCGTTCGGCGAGCGTGCGGATGACGCTGCCGCCGCTGGCGACGGTCTGGCTCAGGCCTGCGTGACGAGCCGCTCGGGCCTGCGTGACGCTCAGGCCTGCGCGATGATCCCCAGTCGCTGGGTGGCCCGGGTCAGCGCCACGTACAGGTCGTTGATGCCGTGCGTGGCGCCGGCCCGGATGCCGTCCGGGTCGACGACCAGGACCGTGTCGAACTCCAGGCCCTTGGCCTGCCGGGGGTCGAGGACGACCACCGGGCGGGTCAGGTCCGGGTCGGGGCCGTGGGAGGCCTCCGGGAGCGCGGCGGTGAGCGCCGGGTGGAGGTCCGCCGGGGCGATCACGGCGAGGCGGCCCTCCTCACGCGCCTCGGCGGCGACCGCGTCGGCGGCCTCCTTCACCGGGTCCTCCACGATGCGCCGCCAGGGCTCGACGCCCGTGGAGCGGACCGAGCGGGGCGGCTCGAAGGCCGGGTCGGCCTCGCGCCGCACGTCGGCGGCGACCGCCATGATCTCCGCCGGGGTGCGGTAGTTGACGCCGAGCCGGACGAGTTCCCAGCGGTCGTCCACGTACGGCGCGAGGATCTGCTCCCACGCGCCGACTCCGGCCGCGTCACCGGTCTGCGCCGGGTCGCCGACCAGGGTCATGGAGCGGGTCGGGCTGCGGCGCATGAGCAGCCGCCAGGCCATCGCCGAGAGCTCCTGCGCCTCGTCGACGATGATGTGGCCGAAGGCCCAGGTCCGGTCGGCGGCGGCGCGCTCGGCGGCGCTGCGATGGTCGGCCTCCTCGTGCCGCTCGGCGAACCGCTCGGCGTCGATGATGTCGTGGGCCGAGAGGACCTCGGCGGCGTCCTTGTCGAGCTCCTCCTTGTCCTCGAACTCGTAGGTCCGCGAGGCGTAGCTGACGTCGAGGACGCCCTGCGCGTACTGGATCCGCTTGTCCCGCTCGGCCTCCTCGGCGGCGCGGGCGGCGGAGTCGTCGACGCCGAGGAGCTCGGCGGCCTCGTCGAGCAGCGGGACGTCGGCGGGGGTCCAGGGGCCGTCCGCGCGCCTGATCGCGTCCGCGTCCTCGTCGGTGTCGAGGTGGGTCGGCTCGGCGAGGTAGTCGGCGAGGAACGACTCGGGGGTGAGGGCGGGCCAGAGGGTCTCGACGGCGGCGTGGACCTCGGCGTTGGCGGCGATGCCCTTGGCCAGCAGGGCGATGTCGTCGGGGCCGAGGAAGTTGGGGCCGCCGTAGGGGTCGGCGCCGATGCGGTCGGCGAGCTGGGCGGCGAGCGCGTCGAGGATGTTGAAGACGAAGTACGGCCGGGCGAGGTTGTGCGGGAGACCGGTCTCGCGGGCCTTGTGGCGGGCCTCCAGGGCCATGTCCCAGTCGATGACCAGGTCGCCGTCGTCGTGCGGGACGATCAGCGGCGCCCCGCGCTCGGGGACCTGCTGCCGGTCCCGTACCGCCGCGGCGAGCGCGTCGGCCATGCCTGCGGCGCCCTTGACAGCGGCGGCGCGCGGGGTGTCCGTACCGGTGGCGCGCACGCCGGGGAACAGTTCGGCGGGGGTCGCGAGCAGGACGCCGGTCTCGCCGAGGGAGGGCAGCACGTTGCCGATGTAGCCGAGGAAGGCGGGGTTGGGGCCGACGATGAGGACGGCGCGCTTGGCGAGCTGCTCGCGGTGGGCGTAGAGGAGGTACGCGGCACGGTGCAGGGCCACGGCGGTCTTGCCGGTGCCCGGGCCGCCCTCGACGACGAGGACGCCCCGGTGCGGGGAGCGGATGATGCGGTCCTGCTCGGCCTGGATGGTCTGCACGATGTCGTGCATGCGCCCGGTGCGGGCGGCGTCGAGGGCGGCGAGGAGGACCTCGTCGGCGTCGCGGTTCTCGTGCCCGGTGCGGGTCGCGTCGGCGAGGTCGAGGACCTCGTCGTGGAGGGCGGTCACCTCGCGGCCGTGGGTGGTGATGTGCCGGCGGCGGCTGAGGCCCATCGGTGCGTAGCCGGTGGCGAGGTAGAACGGCCGCGCGACCTCGGCGCGCCAGTCGACGACGAGCGGCGTGCGGTTCGGGTCGTCCTCGCGGATGCCGATCCGCCCGATGTGGTGGTCGCGTCCGTCCCGGAAGACGAGCCGCCCGAAGCAGAGCCCGGTCTCGCCGGCGTCGAGGGCGGCGAGCACCCCGCTCTGTTCGGCCACCAGCACGTCCCGCTCCAGACGGCCCTGGTTGCCGACCCAGGGCGCCTTGAGCGCCGTGCCGACGGCGGCCTCGGCCTGGTCTCTGAGGTCGTCGAGTCGGGCATAGAGCTCGGTGATGAATTTCTGCTCGTTCCGAAATTCCTCGGTTGACAATTCGACTCCCGGCGCGATACAGTGCTTTTAGTGAACTTCTCCGTGTCTTTGTCGTGCACGAACACGGAACTTCAAAATATACGCGACGCACAACCCCGACTGTCAATTCTAGTCGGGGTATTTTTGTGTGCCATGGGGAGAGACAGCGCGGGGAGAGACAGGGCAGCGGCGGCACGCGATCTGCTGATCGCGCGAGGAGCGGACGGTCTCGACCATCCGGGCGGCACGCTCCTCGCCCACCTGGACCGGGTCGAGGCCCGACTGGCCGCCTGGGGCGCCCGCGAGGAGCTGCGGCTCGCCGGCCTGTGCCACGCCTTCTACGGCACGGACGGCTTCGCCCAGAGCCTGCTGCCGCTGGAGCGGCGGGCGGAACTCGCGGCGGCGATCGGCGCGGGCGCGGAGGAACTCGTGTACTTCTACGCGAGCTGCGACCGGGAATTCTCGTATCCGGCGCTGGAGACCGAGGACGGCCCCTTTCGGGACCGTTTCACGGGCGGGACGTGCATTCCGACGGCCCGGCGGCGGGCCGACTTCGCGGAACTCACGGCGGCGAACGAGCTGGACGTCCTCGCGGCGAACGAGGAGCTGCGATCGCGGTACGGCGGTGGGTTGCTGCGGCTGTTCACCCGCTGGCGGGGGCTGCTCAGCGAGCGCGCGATCGAGGATCTCGCCCTCCTCGAAGGACTCGGAAGCCGCCCCGACGACCGCGGCCGTTAAGCCCGTGCGGCACGGACCCGGCTCCGTTACCCTCGGCCGTATGAAGCCTGCCGCTGTCATCACGACGACGCCGGAGAGTGTCCCGGCGCGCTGACCGCTGTCTTGACGTCACGAAGCCCCGGGGCCGAGCGCCCCGGGGCTTCGTCGTTCCTCCGGTGGCCGTTCGCCCCGCCCGTAGGAGGACCGGATGAACCACGACCGCCACGACCACCGCGACCGCCACGACCACCGCCGACTCGGCCGCGAGCTGGAGCTGTTCGGGACCGACCCGCTGATCGGGGCCGGACTCCCGTACTGGCTGCCCGACGGGGCCGCCGTGCGGCACGCGCTGGAGGAGTACGTCCGCGAGGTCGAGCGGCGGGCCGGGTACCGGCACGTGTACTCGCCCGTGCTCGGCAAACGCGAGCTGTACGAGATCTCCGGGCACTGGGACCACTACAGCGACGACATGTTCCCGCCCATGGAACTGGGCGGCGAGCAGGTCGTCCTGCGGCCCAGCCTCTGCCCGCACCATGCCGTCGTCTACCGCTCCCGGGCGCACAGTTACCGCGAACTCCCGTTGCGCATGGCCGAGCTCGGCCCCATGTACCGGTCCGAACTCTCGGGCGTCCTGGGCGGGTTGACCCGGGTCCGGTCCATCCAGCTCAACGACGCGCACATCTTCTGCACCCTGGACCAGGCCCGGGAGGAGGCCGCCGGCGCCCTGGAGCTGATCCGGAGGGCGTACGCGGCGATGGGCATCGAGCCCGCGCGGTACCGGCTCTCGCTGCCGGGGCCGGGCGGCAAGTACGTGGACGCGCCCGAACTGTGGGCCCGCTCGGTCGCCCTCCTGGAGGAGGTGCTCGACGCCTCCGGGCTGCCGTACGAGGCGGCGGAGGGCGAGGCCGCTTTCTACGGCCCGAAGATCGACGTCCAGGTCGCGGACGGCGCGGGGCGGGAGTCGACCCTGTCGACCGTACAGATCGACTTCCACCAGCCGGAGCGGTTCGACCTGCGGTACATCGGCGCCGACGGCGGAAGGCACCGGCCCGTCATGATCCACCGCAGCGTCGTCGGCAGCGTCGAGCGGGCCGTCGCCCACCTGCTCGAACAGCACGGCGGCGCGTTCCCCGCCTGGCTCGCCCCCGTCCAGCTCGTCGTCCTCCCGGTCTCCGAGTCCGAACGCCCCGCCGCCGAGGCGCTGGCCGCCCGCTGCGTCGAACGCGGCCTGCGCGCCGAGGTGGCGGGCCCGGACCGCGGCACCCTGGGCGCCCGCGTCCGGGAGGCCCGCCTCGTCCCGTACCTGGCGGTCATCGGCGCCCGCGAGGCGGAGTCCGGCCAGGTCGCCCCACGCCTGCGCGACGGCCGCCGGCCGGCCCCGCTGCCGGCGGAGGAACTCGTCCGCCGCGTCGAGGAGCGGGTGGCCGCGCACGACACCGCGCTCTGGGACGCGTCCTAGGGAGCGTCGCGAGCCAGGCCAGACTTTCCGGACACTCCCCAGGGCCTCAGGAGGTCACCGGTCGATGCCCGTGCCGCGGGTCGGCCCCGGCACGGGCGGCGGGGGTGTCGCCGGGGCGGCGGGCCCCCGAGGAGCCGGGGGCCGGCCCGGGGCGATGGTCACACCGGGCATGAACGCGGCGCCCGGGTTCACCCGGATCGTGGTGTCGCCC
Source organism: Streptomyces sp. NPDC047981 (assembly GCF_040653315.1). Lineage (NCBI taxonomy): Bacteria > Bacillati > Actinomycetota > Actinomycetes > Kitasatosporales > Streptomycetaceae > Streptomyces > Streptomyces sp. NPDC047981. The sequence goes on from NZ_JBEZNQ010000002.1 coordinate 184,558, forward strand.
TGCTGAAACCCACGACTGGGCGCGGGGACGGCGGCTGCGGGGGCGGGTCGCGGGCCGAAGTCGCCGCGGTCGGTGGCGATCAGCCCGGTGGCCAACCCCTGCTCGGCGAGCTTCTCGGCGTTCTCCCGGCCTACGGAGTAGCCCCGGCCCGTCACCGTGTCCGCGTACAGGCTCCGGATGAAGCCCTCCGGCGCCATGCGGCCGCCGTACCATTCCGCCCCGGCGTCGAACCTCTGCCGGCCGGTCAGCCAGCGGTCCGCGTTCTGCGCCAGGCACTGCTCCTCCGGGACCTCGACGGAGAGCACGACACGCCGGTCGTACCCCTCCCTCTCGAGGTCCGCGAAGAGGTTCGCCGTCCAGTCGAACGCCCGCAGGGACTGGTCGTAGAGCAGGTTGTAGCCCTCGGCTCGGGCCCACGTCTCGACCAAGTTCTGAACATGGCCCGACTCCCGGTGCACCAGGGACGCCTTCTCCGACGGGGCCAAGCGGCGCCCGTCGGAGAGACGGTCGAGCGCCGCCGGCAGCTCGGGCGCGCCACCGTGCTCGAACAGCTGCACCTTGAACTCGTCCGGGTCGAGCACGACGTAGTCGTCGAGGTCGACACCGTGGACGCGCCGCAGCTCGTCACCGAGCTCGGAGTCCTGACTCTGCCACTCCGGCAGGCTGCGCTGCGCCCTGCCCTTGCCGGACCCCGGCGCTCCACCGGTGAAGAGCACGGCGTGGCCGTCGCGGGGCTTCCCCCTGCACTGCTCCTTGAACCGTTCGATGAGCGCGTCGTGGATCCGCGCCCGCTCGGGAGTCCAGATCCCGCCCATGGAATGGCGGTTCGTGGTGTCGAACGCGCCCCCCATCGCCAGGTCTCCCCCGATGCCCATCCGGTGCTGAAGCTCCCGGTAGACCGGCTCGTACTCCCCCGTCACCCACACGCGCGCTTCCCTCCCCCTCTTCGCGACCTGCGCTCCGCCGTCAGAACCCACGCCGCAGCAGCAGGGCGCGGATCTCTTCGATGTCCTCGGCGGTCAGCCTGCCGAGCCCTCGTGCCTGGTTGACCACGGCGAGCGTGTTGTCCTGGTGCGTCGGCGCCGTGTGGGTCGGGTCGAACCACTCTTCCTCGAAGTCCCAGGCGCCGATGGTCGCCAGCGCCTCGGCGCGGGGGATCTCACCCGCCGCGTAACGCTCGATGTACGCACGCAACGACGGCTTCCCGTCGGTCACCCGACGCTGCCACCCCTGCGCCTCGCGCGTGCGGATCTCGTCGATGTCCTCGGGCGTCAGCTTGCCGAGCGTCCGTGCCTCGTTGAGCACGGCCCGGGTGTTGTCCGGGTACGGCGGCCCCGCGGGGGCGTTCCACAGCGTCTCGAAGTCCCAGGCTGCGATGGTCGCCAGGGCTTCCTCGCGGGGGATCTCGCCCGCCGCGTAACGCTCGATGTACGCACGCAACGACGGCTTCCCGTCGGTCATGACTTCCACCCTGGCCTCTCTGTCGTCCTCGCCTCGGGCGATCCTGCCAGACCTATGGCCCGACCGGCGGCAGTACGTCCGCGAGCTCCTTGAGGAGCAGGCGCTTCGGGCGGGCGCCGACCATGGATTTCAGGGGTTCGCCCGCGCGGAAGAGCATCAACGTGGGGGTGGCCAGGACGCCGTGGCGGAGGGTCGTCTCCGGGTTGTGGTCCACGTCGATCTGGACGATCTTCAGGCGGTCTCCCTCCTCCTCCGCGATCGACCGGAGCACCGGGCCCAGTTGGCGGCACGGCGGGCACCAGTCGGCGGTGAACTTCACCAGGACCGGGAGGTCGGGGTCCGCGGCGAGGACCTCGGTGTCGAAGGTCGCGTCGGTCACGTCCGTCACATGGGTCATGTCGTCATCCTCCGAGTTCGCATGTGGGTTCCGGGCCGCCCGGCAGCTCCGCCTCGGCCCGTAGCAACTGCGCGGCGACCTGGGCGCGTACCGCCTGGAGCTGGTCCACGAGGGCGTCCAGCTCCGCCAGCTTGCGGCGGTACACGTCGAGCGAGGCGGGGCAGGCGTCGCCCGCCGGGTGGCCGGCTCGCAGGCAGTCGACGAACGGCCGGGTCTCCTCCAGCTCGAACCCGAAGTCCTGCAGGGTCCTGATCTGCCGGAGGAGGCGCAGGTCGTCCTCGTCGTAGGTGCGGTGACCGTTCTCCGTGCGCCGGGCGGCCAGGAGGCCACGGGACTCGTAGTAGCGCAGAGTCCGCCTGGTCGTCCCGGCCCGCTCGGCCAGCTCGCCGATTCGCATGGCAGCGAACGTACGCCTTGACGCCGACGTCAAGGCAAGGGCGTCGTCAGGGGCGACGGGCCGCCGGCCGCTCGTGGGCGAGCACGGACCAGATCTGGGTGTCGTGGCGGACGCCGTCGTACGGCCAGGACTCGCGCTCCGTGCCCTCCAGCGTCATGCCGAGCCGGCCGGCCACGGCGGCGCTGCGCGCGTTGTCCGCGCGGCAGTGCCACGCGGCGCGGTGCAGGCCGCGGGTGCCGAAGGCCCAGTCGAGCAGGACGCCGCACGCGGCCGTGATCAGCCCGTGGCCCTCGGCGGCCGGCTCCAGCCAGCAGCCGATCTCGCAGTTGCCCGAGGCGGCGTCGAGGGACACGAACATCACGCCGCCGACGAGCGTGCCGTCGAGCCAGATGCCGTAGAGGCGGGCGCCGTCGGCGGCCTGCCGCTCGGCATAGCGGAGCAGGGTGGCCCGGGCCCCGTCGAGGCTGTCGGTGACGAAGGCCTGCCCGACCCAGGGCCGGATGTGCTCGCGCGCGCGGTCCAGGTTCGCGGCGAACTCCTCGGCGTGCCAGGTCTCCAGCGGGCGCAGGAGGGCGTTGTCCCGGAGCGGGAGGGAGAACATGGCGGCGGCCCCATTCGCATAACAAGCGTTACGGCTATGTACAGTAGCAGCATGCCACGCGCCAAGGGGGACCACGAGGCCCGCCGACTCGAAGTCTCGGAGGCGGTCTGGCGCGTGCTCGCGAGCCGGGGGTTCGGCGGGCTGACGCTGCGGGCCGTGGCCACGGAGCTGGGCGCGACCACCGGCCTGCTGACCCACTACTTCCCGGCCAAGAGCGACCTGGTCGCCCACGCCCTCGACCTGCTCGACCAGCGCACCACCGCACGCTCCCGGCGCACCGCGGGCACGGGCCTCGCGGCCGTACGGAACGCGCTGCTCGACATCCTGCCGCTGACGCCCGAGGCCACGGACTCCAACCGGATCTGGGTCTCCTCCTGGGACACCGCGCTCGCCGACCCGGCCCTGCGCGCCGACTACGCGGGGAAGTACGCACGCGGCCGCGACCGGCTCCGGGACACGCTCGCCGGGGCCCAGGAGCTCGGCGAGCTGCCCCCCGGCGACCCGGCGCGGCTCGCCGCGGGCGCCCTGTCCTTCGCGCTCGGCCTGGTCGTCCAGGCCCTGCTCGACCCGGACGCCTTTCCGCCCGACCGCCAGGTCGAGCTGCTGGACGACTACCTGGCCGCGCTCGCCGCCCGCACCGCCTGAGCCACCTGGGCCCCCTGAGTCGTCACGCCTCGCGCCCCGGACCCGGCGGCAGCAGCGGTTTGCGCTCGACCGGCGAGGACAGGACGATCGAGGTCGTCGTGCGGCCGAGGGCGGAGGTCTGCTCCAGGATCTCTTCCAGGTGGATGGTGTCCGTGACCGCGACCTTGAGGATCCAGCAGTCCTCCCCGACGACGTGGTGCGCCTCGACGACCTCCGGGCGGGCGGTCAGTTCCAGCGTCCGGGGGTGCTTGAGGGTGTAGCCGCCGTGCGGGTTCACCCGGATGAAGGCCTGGATGCCGTAGCCGAGCCGGGCCGGGGAGACATGGGCGCCGTAGCCGGTGATCGCCCCGCACGCCTCCAGCCTGCGCACCCGCTCGGTGACCGCCGCCGGACTCAGCCGGACGCGGCGGCCCAGCTCGCTGAGCTTGATCCGGCCGTCCGCCTGGACGAGTTCCAGGATCTGCCGGTCGATGGCGTCGAAGGACCCCGCCGAGGTTTCGTTGGCGGCGGGACGCAGATGCCGTGGTTCCTTCGGCGCGGCGGCCTGGACTCCCATGTTTCCCCCTTCAGCTGACGAACGCCCAACGTAACACTTGTCGTATGGACATTCTGATCATCGGCGGGAACCGCTATTTCGGAAAGAGACTGACGACCCGACTGCTGGATTCCGGGCATTCCGTGACCCTGCTCAATCGGGGGTCCTCCGGCGCGCCGGAGGGGGTCGCGCACATCGTCGCCGACCGGAACGACGAGGCCGCTCTGGAAAAGGCGCTCGGCGATCTGACCTTCGACGCCGTCGTCGACCAGGTCTGCTACACCCCGCTCCAGGCCGGAATCGCCCGACGGGTCCTCGGGCCGCGCACCCGGCGCTATGTGATGACGTCGACGGTCGAGGTGTACGAGTACGAGGACTCCGCCGCGCCCGTGCGGGAGGAGGCCGTCGACCCGCGGACCGTCGCCGTCGACCCCGACCTGCCATGGGGCGACCAGGAGTTCCTCGACGCGCACTACGGAGAGGGGAAGCGGCAGGCGGAGGCGGTCTTCGCGGCCGAGCCCGCGTTCCCGTGCGCGGCGGTCCGGGTCGCCCATGTGCTCGGCGGCGCGGACGACTTCACGGGGCGGGTCGGCCACTACGCGGACCGGATCCGGGCGGGCGGGCCGATCGCCGTGCCGGTGGTGAACCACCCGGCCACCTATGTGTACGTCGAGGAGGTCGCGGAATTCCTGGCGTGGGCGGTGGAGCAGGAATTCACCGGGGCGGTCAACGCGCATTCCCACGGGCCGCTCACGACCGCTGAGATATGCGCCGAGATCGAGCGCCGAGTGGGCGGTCGTACCGAATTCCGGGAGGTGGAGGTCGGCGAGGTGTCGCCGTTCTCCTTCGCCCGCTCGTACGGAATGGACAATTCGCGTGCGACCGCGCTCGGATTCTCCTTCCGGCATTCCTCGGAATGGCTCGGCCGGGCGCTCTCCGAGACGCTGGGGGTGCGCTGATGCGGTACCGCACGCTCGGCGACGTACGGGTCGGGGCGATCGGCCTCGGCGCCATGCCGCTCTCCATCGAGGGGCACCCGGACGAGGCCCGCGCCGTGGCCACCGTCCACGCGGCGCTCGACGCGGGCGTGACACTGCTCGACACGGCGGACTCCTACCACCCGCCCGGCGGCGAACCCGGCGCCGGCGAACTGCTGGTGGCGCGGGCGCTGGCCACGTACGGGGGTCGTGGCCGGACCGGTGACGTGCTCGTCGCGACGAAGGGCGGGCGGGGGCGGACCGCCGACGGCGGCTGGACCGTGGACGGGCGGCCCGAGCACCTGCGGCGGGCCGCGGAGGCCTCGGCGCGGCGGCTCTGCGTCGAGGCGATCGGGCTCTACCAGCTCCACAAGCCGGATCCGGCCGTGCCCTACGCGGAATCGCTGGGCACGATACGGGAGTTGCTGGACGCGGGCACGATCCGGCTGGCCGGGATCTCGAACGTGGACGTGGCGCAGATCCGGCTCGCGCGGGAGGTCCTGGGCGAGCGGCTGGCCTCCGTGCAGAACCGGTACTCCCCCGCCGTGCGGACCGCGGAGGCGGAGCTGCGGCTCTGCGCGGAGCTGGGGATCGCGTTCCTGCCGTGGAGCCCGCTGGGCGGGATCTCGCGGAGCTCGCTCGACGGGGCGTCGGACCTGGCGGAGGACCCGGAGTTCGGGGCGTTCCACCGGGTGGCGCGGGCGCGCGGGGTGAGCCCTCAGCGGGTGGCGCTCGCGTGGCTGCTCGCGCGGTCGGAGACGGTGCTGCCGATCCCCGGCGCGAGTCGGCCGGAGACCGTGCAGGACTCGGCGGCCGCAGGTGAACTGGTTCTGGACGCAGCAGAGTTGGGCGAGCTGGGCGGGGCGTAGCCGGCCGCGCCGGACGTTCGGCGGGCCTTCGAAGGTCGAAGACACCGCACCCATTGACGGGTGCGGTGTCTCCAACTACAAAAGCTTGCTGAGAGCGCTCTCAGGCGCTCGTCCCCCCAGCGGAGGTGTTCTTCCTTGAGCTCCCTGAGCCGCGCCAGACGCACCCCACTCCTCGCCTCGCTCCTCGCCGCCGCCCTCGCCGCGGGCGCCCTGCTCGGCCTGGGCGGCGCCGGCACCGCCAGCGGCGCCGTGCCCCCGGCCCCCGGCTGGTCACTCCAGTGGAGCGACGACTTCAACGGCCCCGACCGCGCCCTGCCGAACGCCACCGACTGGCAGATCGACACCGGCCACGGCTATCCGGGCGGCCCCGCCAACTGGGGCACCGGAGAGATCCAGAACTACACGTCGAGCCCCGACAACGTGCGCCTCGACGGCACCGGCAACCTCCGTATCACCCCGCTCAAGGACGGCGCCGGGAACTGGACCTCGGCCCGGATCGAGACCAAGCGCGCCGACTTCAAGGCCCCGGCGGGCGGCACCCTGCGCATCGAGGGCCGCATCCAGATGCCGAACGTGACCGGGGCCGAGGCCGCCGGCTACTGGCCCGCCTTCTGGGCCCTGGGCGCGCCCTACCGGGGCAACTACTGGAACTGGCCCGCCATCGGCGAGTTCGACATTATGGAGAACGTCAACGGCATCAACTCGGTCTGGGGCGTGCTGCACTGCGGCGTGAACCCGGGCGGTCCGTGCGGCGAGACCACCGGCATCGGCGCCAGCCGCGTCTGCCCGGGCGCGAGCTGCCAGTCCGCCTTCCACACGTACCGCTTCGAGTGGGACCGCTCGGTCACCCCCAACGCGCTGCGCTGGTACGTGGACGACCAGCTCTTCCACAGCGTGGACGAGAACCGGGTCGGCGCCCAGGCCTGGGCCGACATGACCAGCCACGCGGGCTACTTCCTGCTGCTCAACGTGGCGATGGGCGGCGCCTTCCCGGACGCCCTCGGCGGCCCGACCCCGACCGCCGCGACGGTCTCCGGACGCCCGATGCTCGTCGACTACGTGGCGGTCTGGACGAAGGGCGGCGGCACGACCCCGCCGACCACTCCGCCGACCACCCCGCCGCCCTCGGGCTCCTCGCAGCTGTACCTGCGGACCGGCGGGGGCGCGGGCGACGCGCAGGCGTCCGCGTCGACGGTGACGCTCGCCTCGGCCGGCGGCGCCAACCACGACGGCACCCCCGCCAACCCGCAGGTCTTCACCTCCGGACCCATCACGCGGACGTACAACGGCGGCGCCACCCAGTTCGACCTGTTCGTGGACGCCGGATCCGTCGTCGCAAACGGACAGCAGGTCCGGGTCAGTTACGACCGCACGGGCGACGGCAGCTGGGAGCGGGTCGAGACGTACGGGTACTTCGCCACCGATCCGGTCCCCGGCTACGAGCACTACACCCAGGCGAGCGGTCTGAAGTCGGCGACCGGCAGCCACGGGAACCTGTCGAACGGCCGGGTCCGCGTCGAGGTGTGGAACGCGATCGGCAACGGGCCGAGCACGGTCGGCGTCGGCAACCAGTCGGTGGTCCGGATCCCGTTCTCCTGACGGCGGACGCGGAGCACCAAGGGAGCGCCCCCGGCCGTGTGCACGGCCGGGGGCGCTCCGTACCCCGGAGCCCGGATCCGGCTCAAGGCCCGGGAGCCGGGGCGGTCTTCGGATCGGATCCGACGCCTTGGATCCGTGTCCTGGATCCGATGTCCTGGATCCGATGTCCTGGATCCGTGTCCTGGATCCGACACCTTGGAGCCGACGCCTTGGATCCAATATCCATGATCCTGGATCCAATGCGCCGTATCCAAGGCTCTGGACCCGGTTCGTTGAATTCGGTCCGACGGCTCTCCGCCTTGGATCCGATATCCAATATCCGATGTCCGATCTTCGATCGGGCTCAGACCGTCGCGCGGACCTTCCCCTCCTCGCCGTCCGCCCGCTGGTCCGGCACCGGACCGTCCTCGTCCGGCTCGGCGACCGGCCCGTGGTCGTCGACCAGGGTCTTCTCGTCGAACGGGACCCGTCCGGCGAGGACCTCCGCGACCCGCTCCTTGTCGATCTCCTTGGTCCAGGTGCCGACGAGGACGGTGGCGACGGCGTTGCCCGCGAAGTTGGTGAGGGCGCGGGCCTCGCTCATGAAGCGGTCGATGCCGACGATCAGACCGACGCCGTCGACGAGCTCGGGCCGGTGGGACTGCAGGCCGCCCGCGAGGGTCGCCAGGCCGGCGCCGGTGACACCGGCCGCACCCTTGGACGCGATGATCATGAAGACGAGCAGCGAGATCTGCTCGCCGACCGAGAGCGGGTTGCCCATGGCCTCGGCGACGAAGAGGGAGGCCATCGTCAGGTAGATCGCGGTGCCGTCCAGGTTGAAGGAGTAGCCGGTCGGGACGGTGATGCCGACGACGGGCTTGCTGACGCCCATGTGCTCCATCTTCGCGATCAGCCGGGGCAGCGCGGACTCGGAGGACGAGGTGGAGAGGATCAGCAGGAACTCACGGCCCAGGTACTTCAGCAGCGTGAGGATGTTGATGCCCGCGACGATCCGGAGCAGCGCGCCGAGCACGACGAAGACGAAGAGGGCGCAGGTCACGTAGAAGCCGATCATGATGACGGCGAGCGACTTCAGCGCGTCGATGCCGGTCGCGCCGACGACCGCCGCCATGGCGCCGAACGCGCCGATCGGGGCGACCCACATGATCATGGCGAGGATCCGGAAGACCAGCCGCTGGATGTGCCCGATCCCGCGCAGCACGGGCTCCCCGGCCCGCCCCATGGCCTGGAGCGCGAAGCCCGCGAGGAGGGCGACGAGCAGGGTCTGCAGGACCTCGCCCTCGGTGAAGGAGGAGACCAGCGTGTGAGGGATGATCCCGAGCAGGAAGTCCGCGGTGGACTCGCTCGCCCCGCCCGCCTGCTTGGCACCGGCCTCGGCCAGCTCCTTGGTGAGGTGGAGGCTGGAACCGGGCTCCAGGATGTTGCCGACGAGCAGACCGATCGCGAGGGCGACCGTCGACATGACGAGGAAGTACCCGAGCGCGAGTCCGCCGACGGCGCCGACCTTCGCGGCCTTGCGGACCGAACCGACGCCGAGGACGATCGTGCAGAAGATGATCGGGGAGATCATCATCTTGATCAGGTTCACGAAGCCGGTGCCCAGCGGCTTGAGTTCGACGGCGAAGTCCGGCGCCACGAAGCCGACCGTGACGCCGAGGATCACGGCGCCGATGACGGCGATGTACAGATAATGGGTGCGGTCCCGCTGTGCGGCCACGGGGTCCTCCTCGTGCTGATGGGGGTGTCCACGTCCCGGTGGATCCCCGCGACTATCCATCAGCCTGTGACCCGGGTCACGCTTACGTTCGTTTCGTTCATGGCCGAACTGTCACACTGGCCCGCATGCGCATACCCCTCCCCCGGCCCCGCAGCCTCGCCGGCCAGCTCTTCGCGATGCAGGTCGTGCTGGTGGCGGCGATCGTGGCCGGGTGCGCGGTCTTCGCCTACGTGACCGATCGATCCCAGGCCGAGGAGACCGCGCGCCGCCAGTCCACCGCGGCCGCGACGGCCGTCGCCGCCTCCCCCTCCGTGACCCAGGCGCTCCGCTCGCCGAACCCCACGGCCCTGCTCCAGCCGTACGCCGAGTCGGTACGGAAACGGACCGGCGTCGACTTCGTGGTGGTCATGTCACCGGACGGCACGCGCTGGTCGCACCCCGAGGGCGTCGAGATCGGGCGCACGTACCGGGGCCACATCGAGCCGGCGCTCCAGGGGCGGACCTTCTCCGAGACGCACATGGGGGTGCTCGGGCGCTCGGTGCGGACGATCACGCCGGTGTACGAGGAGGGGAAGGTCGTCGCCCTGGTCAGTTCGGGCATCACCATCCAGAAGATCAGCGAGCAGGTACGGAAGCAGGTCACGGCCCTGTCGGGGATGGCGGGGGCTGCCCTGGCGGTCGGCGGAGCCGGTACGTACGTGATCAACGCACGGCTGCGGCGCCACACGCACGGGATGAACGCGACCGAGCTGAGCCGGATGCACGACTACCACGAGGCCGCGCTCCACGCGGTGAGCGAGGGTCTGGTGATGCTGGACGGGCAGCGCAGGATCGCGCTCATCAACGACGGGGCTCGGGAGCTGCTCGGCCTGGACGCGGAGGTCGTCGGCCGGTCGGCGGCCGAGCTCGGCCTGCCGGTCTCGCTCACCACGGCGCTGCTCGCCTCGGAGCCGCGGGTGGACGAGCTGCATCTGACGGCGGAGCGGGTGCTCGTGGTCAACACCCGGCCGGTGGTCGGCGGGGAGCGCAGGGGTACGGTCGCGACGCTCCGTGACCGCACCGAACTCCAGGCGTTGACGGGCGAGTTGACGTCCGAGCGGGGGTTCACGGAGGCGCTCCGCTCGCAGGCGCACGAGGCGGCGAACCGGCTGCACACGGTCGTCTCGCTGATCGAACTCGGCCGGGTGGAGGAGGCGGTCGGCTTCGCGACGGCGGAGCTGGAGCTGGCCCAGGCGCTCACCGACCGGGTCGTGGAAGCGGTCGGCGAACCGGTGCTCGCGGCGCTGCTCCTCGGCAAGGCGGCGCAGGCCAACGAGCGGGGCGTGGAGCTGACCCTCACCGAGGACAGCCGCATCGACGACGGGCTCCTGCCGCCGGAGATCCCCTCGCGGGACCTGGTGACGATCCTCGGCAACCTGATCGACAACGCGGTGGACGCGACGAGCGGCACCCCGCACGCGCGGGTCGCGGTCACCGCCCGCACATGCGAGGGTGAACTCCTCCTGCGGGTCGCCGACACCGGGCCCGGGGTCGAGGAGGGCGACCGGGACGCGGTCTTCGACCGCGGCTGGTCCACCCACGGCCCCGCCAGGGGCCTCGGCCTGGCTCTGGTCCGGCAGGCGGCCACGCGCGCCTCGGGCACGGTGACCCTGGCGGACACCCCCGAGGGCGGCGCGGAGTTCACCGTACGCCTGCCCCTGGCGCAGCCCCTGCCGAAGCCGCGACCGCAACGTCAGACACAACCGCAGCCGCGGCCGCGGCCGCAACCCAGCGATCCCGAGTCGGAGGTGTCCCTGTGAGCACGAGCAGCAGCCGGAGCGGCGACCAGGGCATTCGCGTACTGGTGGTCGAGGACGACCCGGTCGCCGCCGACGCGCACGCGCTGTACGCGGGGCGGGTGGCCGGGTTCACCGTCGTCGGGGTGGCGCACTCCCGGGCTGCCGCCGTGCGGGTCCTCGACCGTACGCCGGTCGACCTCATCCTCCTCGACCTCTATCTGCCCGACGGCCACGGCCTCCAGCTGCTCCGCGCGCTGCGCGCCGGCGGGCACTCGGCCGACGTCATCGCGGTGACCTCGGCCCGCGATCTCGCGATCGTGCGCGAGGGCGTCTCCCTCGGGGTCGTCCAGTACGTGCTGAAGCCGTTCACGTTCGCGACCCTGCGGGACCGGCTCTCCCGATACGCCGAGTTCCGCGCGGCGGCGGGCGAGGCGTCCGGTCAGGACGACGTCGACCGCGCCCTGGCCGCGCTGCGCGCCCCGCAGCCCGCCTCGCTCCCCAAGGGCCTGAGCGCACCGACCCTGGAGGCCGTCACCCGTACCCTGCGGGGCGCCGACGAGGGACTGACCGCGACCGAGGCCGCCGCGGCCGTCGGCATCTCCCGGATCACCGCGCGCCGCTATCTGGAACACCTCGTCACCGACGGGCGCGCGGCGCGGGCGCCGCAGTACGGTCAGATCGGCCGGCCGGAGCTGCAGTACCGCTGGATCTCGACGGGCGTCCGCTGACCGGACACCCGTCGCCTGTCACCGAACCGGTGGGTGATCATTACGGATGGTTACCACCGGGTTCCCATGTTTCTACGACATCTGGCCTTGGGCGAACGCACCGTAGCCACTGGTCACGTTACGCATCTAGCGTGACGGCGTGCACCACTCCCCTCCCCCTCCCCCTCCGTTCAACGCGCTCGCGGCGCGCCGCCTCCGTGAGGGTCTCGGTATGGCGCCGGGCCATGTCGCCTACGGCCTGCGCGCACAGTACGGACTCGCCGTCGCCCCCGAGACGGTCATCGCCTGGGAACGCGGGCGCCTCGCACCCTCCGCCCAGGAGCTCACCGCCCTCGCGGGCGTCCTGTGGTGCGCCCCGGGCGAGCTGATCGCCGACGCCACGACGCTGCGCGAGCACCGGATGGCCCGCGGTCTCCCGTCCGACGAACTCGCCCGGCGGGTGGGCCTGGACGGCCCCGGCTATCTCCGGATGGAGGAGTCGGGCCGCTGGCGCGGCAACGAACGCCAGACCGCCGCCCTCGCCGAGGTCCTCGGCCTCGGGCCCCGCGAACTGGTGCAGGTCACCGGCCGGGCCGACGAGCTGGCGGCGCTGCTGCGGGACGCGGCGACGACGCGCTGGCAGGCGTACGTGCGGCCGGTGGTGAAGCTGCTGCCGCTGCCCAAGCGGATCCTGGAGTCGGCGCTCCAGCGGCTGCACACCGACTACCACGCCAAGATGGCGGCCACGAGCAGCTGGGGCGCCTCGGGCGGCAGCGGCGACGCGGGCCGGGAGTACCTGGACGGCATCGTGGCCCACTTCTGGGACGCCGTCGGCCCCTGAGCCCGGACGCCGGACCCTAGGGTGGTGGCGTGAGACGACACGTACCCTTCGAGCATCTCCACAACTTCCGTGACCTGGGCGGCTATCGGACCGCCGACGGCGGCACGGTCCGCTGGCAGCTCCTCTACCGCGCCGACTCCCTGGCCAAGCTGCGCGGCCCCGACCTGGGCGGCTTCGGCGCGCTGGGCGTGCAGACCGTGATCGACCTGCGCTACCCGTGGGAGATCGAGGCCAAGGGCCGGCTCCCGGAGACCCCGGAGACCCACGGGATCGCCTGGCACAACCTGAGCATCGAGCACCGCCCGTACGACCAGGCGGAGATCGATCCCGACGTCGACCCGTGGCGCTACCTCGCCGACCGCTTCGCCGAGGTCGCGGCCGACGGCGCGGCCGAACTGCGCGAGGCCCTGGAGGTCGTCGCGGCGGCGGACGGTCCGCTGGTCTTCCACTGCGCCTCAGGGAAGGACCGTACGGGTCTGCTCGCCGCGCTGCTGCTCGGGCTGCTCGACGTCCCCGACGAGCAGATCCTCGACGACTTCGCCCTGACCGAGCTGGCCACCGCGCGTCTGGTCGCCGACTGGCACGCCGCCCACCCGGGGCGCGAGCTGCGCTGGCCGGGCTACGGCCGCGCACCGGCGGAGATCATGCGGCTCGTCCTCGCGGACCTGCGCGCCACCTACGGGTCGGTGTACGGGTACGTCACCGGTCACGTCGGTCTCGACCCGGCCGTGGTCGAGGCGCTGCGCGAGCGGCTCGTGGAGCCGGCACCGCTCCCGGACCGGTCCTAGGAGTGTCTAGCGGCGGTCGAAGCTGAAGAGCTGGCCGGCGGCGTCGGCACGGCAGGGCGCCTGGGCCAGCTTCGCCCACTCGGCGGCCCGGTCGCCGACGACGGTCACGCAGGCGTCCGGGGTCGCCGAGCCTGCGGGGACGATGCGGTAGCCGGTGACCGGGCCGCCGAAGGGTTCCAGGCGGAACGTTTCGACCCGGCTCGTGTTCCCGCACTCGGAGTCCTCGAACGCGGCGTCCGCGATCCGGCCGCCGGAGGGGATGCCGGAGCAGCCGGGGCCGTAGTCCGGGTGGTCGGAAACGATTCGCCACTCGCCCGCGCCGAGGTCCTTGAGCGCATAGCGGGGAACGTCGGCGCCCGCGCAGGGGCGCTGGTGGATCTGGCCGCTGCGGCCGCCGCGCCGCTCGTTCAGACAGAGGTCGGAGCCGATCACCCGGATCTGCACGTCGCCCTCGGCGGGCGCGGTGACGGTCTTCGGCCGGTCGCCGCTCCCGTCGGTCACGAGGGCGCCGACCAGGCTGACGGCGGCGAGGACGAGCCCGGCGACGGCGACGACCGCGACGAACCCGCGCCGGAGCCGGGACGGGGGGCCGGAGGACTCTTCGTCGGGTCCCGCGCCCGTCCCGGCACCGGAGCCGATCCCGGCACCGGTGGCGGAGCCGGGTCCGGCCGCGTGTGCGGTCTCCTCGGGCCTCGGCCAGGATGTGCACGCGCCCACCGCGCCTTCGCCCTCCGCAATCGGATCCGCCGCGCCTTCGTCCGCCGCGCCGTCGTCCTCCGCGCGCGGTTCCACCGCCACCGTCCCCGCGTACACCCCCCGTACCGCCAGTTCCTTGCGGACGCTCTGCCAGGTCTCCAGCTCCCCGGGGGCCACGCCACAGGCGCGCGCGAAGGTCGCGAGCAGCTCCTCGCGGGGGACGGTCGAGCGGGCGAGCATGTTCGCCACGGTCGAGCGGGGCAGGACCTCGCCGAGCGCCTCCGCGCGGGCGGACAGCTCGCGGTAGGTCAGCCCGGACCAGTCCTTGAGCTGCTGCAACAGGGCGATGAACGACGGGGCGTCGGTGGCCTCGCGCGGGTCGGGTGCGCCGCCCCCGCCGGCCGTTCCCTCGGTCATGCGCACTCCCCGCCCCTCCCCCGGACCGGGTTGGGACATGTCCGGGACAGCCCCAAGCCTTGTTGATCCGCCTGTTCAACTCAAGAGTGGAAATCGGCAATTCCGGTCAGGGGCCGGAAACGCCACGGGGGAAACCCACGGGGGAACCGGGGGACCCCACGGGGGAATCACGGGGGAACGCGAAGGGCCCCGATCGTCCACGGGGGGACGATCGGGGCCCTTCACCGGAACTCGGGACCTCTTCGGGACCTTGGTCCCGGACGGCCGGGTCAGAAGACCGACTCGGCCTCGGACATACGGCTCTCCGGCACGGTCTTCAGCTGCGTCACGGCCTCGGCCAGCGGCACCATCACGACGTCCGTGCCGCGCAGCGCCGTCATCCGGCCGAACTCGCCCCGGTGCGCTGCCTCCACGGCGTGCCAGCCGAAGCGGGTCGCGAGCACCCGGTCGTACGCGGTCGGCGTGCCGCCGCGCTGGACGTGACCGAGGATGACGGGCCGGGCCTCCTTGCCGAGGCGCCGCTCCAGTTCGACCGCGAGCCGGTTGCCGATGCCCTGGAAGCGCTCGTGACCGTACTGGTCGATCTCGCCCTTCTGGTACTCCATGGAGCCCTCGGCGGGGTGCGCGCCCTCGGCGACGCAGACGACGGCGAACTTCTTGCCGCGCGCGAAGCGCTCCTCGACCATCTTGACCAGGTCGTCGACCTGGAAGGGCCGCTCGGGCAGGCAGATGCCGTGGGCACCGCCGGCCATGCCGGACTCCAGCGCGATCCACCCGGCGTGCCGGCCCATCACCTCGACGACCATCACGCGCTGGTGGGACTCGGCGGTGGTCTTCAGACGGTCTATGGCCTCCGTCGCGACGCCCACGGCGGTGTCGAAGCCGAAGGTGCGGTCGGTGGAGGAGATGTCGTTGTCGATCGTCTTCGGTACGCCGACCACGGGCATACCGGCGTCGGAGAGCATCCGGGCGGCGGTCAGGGTGCCCTCGCCGCCGATCGGGATGAGGACGTCGATGCCGTAATTCTTCGCCAACTCCGGTGCGGACTCGGCGGCTTCGGCCAAGCGGTTGCGCTCCAGGCGGGCGGAGCCGAGGATGGTGCCGCCGCGGGCGAGGATGCCGCTGACCGCGTTGAGGTCGAGCGGGCGGACATGTCCGTCGAGGAGACCCTTGAACCCGTCCTCGAAGCCGATGACTTCGTCGTCGTGGCCGGTGAGCGCGCGGTGCACGACCGACCGGATCACTGCGTTCAGGCCAGGACAGTCGCCGCCTGCGGTGAGAACTCCGATGCGCATCGTGCTGTGTCTCCTGCTCGGTAGTGGTACATGTGAGCTCTGTCGATTCTCACACGCCCGGCGAGACACCCGCGCTCCCGGCTACTCCGCGCGCCGGACTTCTGAGGCCTTTCGTCCCGTTTTCCAGGCCGTTCGGCCGCCCTGCGTCCTAGTCACCCCCAGAGGTATTGTCAAGGGGGTATCGCCACCCTCACGGGGTTTTTTGAACACACTCGGTTGACGAGACCGGGCGGACAGGACTGGACAGGAGCCACGGCGTGACGCGCAGCGTGTACGTGACCGGGATCGACCGCGGAGACGGCCGGCAGGTGGTCGAGCTGGGAGTCATGGAGCTCCTGACCCGCCAGGTGGACCGGGTGGGGGTGTTCCGGCCGCTGGTCCACGACGGGCCCGACCGCCTGTTCGATCTTCTGCGGGCGCGTTACCGCCTCACCCAGGACGCGTCGACGGTCTACGGCATGGACTACCACGAGGCCTCGGCGCTCCAGGCCGAGCAGGGCACCGACGAGCTGGTCTCCCGGCTCGTCGACCGCTTCCTCGCGGTGGCCCGCGACTACGAGGTCGTCCTCGTCCTCGGTACGGACTTCGCCGCCACCCAGCTCCCCGACGAGCTGGCGCTCAACGCGCGCCTGGCCAACGAGTTCGGCGCCTCGGTGATACCCGTGGTCGGCGGCAAGAACCAGACCGCCGAATCCGTACGGGCCGAGGCCCGCAACGCCTTCCGGGCGTACGACGGGCTCGGCTGCGACGTCCTCGCGATGGTCGTGAACCGGGCGGCGGGCGAGGACCGGGCGGCCATCGCCGAACGGCTCGGCGCCCGGGTCCCCGTGCCCTGCTACGTGCTCCCCGACGAGCCGGCGCTCGCGGCGCCCACGGTCGCCCAGATCACCCATCACCTGGGCGCCTCGGTGGTCCTCGGTGACGACGCGGGTCTGGCGCGCGACGCGCTCGACTTCGTCTTCGGCGGCGCGATGCTGCCGAACTTCCTGAACGCGCTGACCCCCGGCTGCCTGGTGGTCACCCCCGGGGACCGCGCCGACCTCGTCGTGGGCGCGCTCGCGGCGCACTCGGCCGGCACCCCGCCGATCGCCGGCGTGCTGCTCACCCTGAACGAGAGGCCCAGTGCGGAGATCCTGACCCTGGCGGCCCGGCTCGCGCCCGGCACGCCGGTCATCTCCGTCCCCGGCAACAGCTTCCCGACGGCCGCCGAACTCTTCTCGCTCGAAGGCAAGTTGAACGCGGCCACGCCCCGCAAGGCGGAGACGGCGCTCGGGCTCTTCGAGCGGCACGTGGACACCGCCGATCTGCTGAAGCGGATCTCGCTGGCCCGCAGCGGCCGGGTGACGCCGATGATGTTCGAGCACGAACTCCTGGAGCAGGCCCGCGCCGACCGCCGCCGGGTGGTCCTCCCCGAGGGCACCGAGGAGCGGGTGCTGCGCGCGGCCGACGTGCTGCTGCGGCGCGACGTCTGCGACCTGACCCTGCTCGGCGACGTCGAGGTCATCCGCAAGAAGGCGGCGGACCTCGGCATCGACCTGTCCTCGCCGGCCACCCAGCTGATCGACCCGCAGACCTCCGAGCTGCGCGACGGCTTCGCCACGAAGTACGCGCAGCTGCGCGCCCACAAGGGCGTGACGGTGGAGCTGGCGTACGACGTCGTCTCGGACGTCAACTACTTCGGCACGCTCATGGTCGAGGAGGGGCTCGCGGACGGCATGGTCTCCGGCTCGGTGCACTCCACGGCCGCGACGATCCGCCCCGCCTTCGAGATCATCAAGACCAAGCCGGAGGCCTCGATCGTCTCGTCCGTCTTCTTCATGTGCCTCGCCGACAAGGTGCTCGTCTACGGCGACTGCGCGGTGAACCCGGACCCGGACGCGGCGCAGCTCGCGGACATCGCCGTGCAGTCGGCGGCCACCGCGGCCCGCTTCGGCGTCGAGCCGCGGATCGCGATGCTCTCGTACTCCACCGGCACCTCGGGCTCGGGCGCGGACGTCGACAAGGTCCGCGAGGCGACGAAGCTGGTCCGGGAGTCCCACCCGGAGCTGCGGATCGAGGGGCCCATCCAGTACGACGCGGCCGTCGAGCCGTCGGTCGCCGCGACCAAGCTGCCGGGTTCGGAGGTGGCGGGCCAGGCGACCGTGCTGATCTTCCCCGACCTCAACACCGGCAACAACACCTACAAGGCCGTGCAGCGTTCGGCCGGCGCCGTGGCGGTCGGCCCGGTCCTGCAGGGTCTACGCAAGCCGGTGAACGACCTCTCGCGCGGCGCGCTCGTCAGCGACATCGTCAACACGGTCGCCATCACGGCGATCCAGTCCCAGGTCCCCCAGGAGCCCACGGCATGACCTCCCCCACGCGTGTCCTCGTCCTCAACTCCGGTTCCTCGTCCGTGAAGTACCAGCTCCTCGACATGAAGGAGCACACCCGGCTCGCGGTCGGCCTGGTCGAGCGCATCGGCGAGGAGACCTCCCGGCTCGTCCACACCCCGCTCCAGGGCGGCGGCGGTGAGAAGCGCGAGCGGACGGGGCCGATCCCCGACCACGCGGCGGCCCTGAAGGCAGTGGCCGAGGAGCTGACGGCGGACGGCCTCGGCCTGGACTCCCCCGAACTGGCCGCCATCGGCCACCGGGTGGTGCACGGCGGGCTGCGGTTCACCGCGCCGACCGTGATCGACGAGGAGGTGCTCGCCGAGATCGAGCGGCTCGTGCCGGTCGCGCCGCTGCACAACCCGGCGAACCTCACCGGGATCCGTACGGCGATGGCGCTCCGCCCCGACCTGCCGCAGGTCGCGGTCTTCGACACCGCGTTCCACACGACGATGCCGGAGTCGGCGGCCCGGTACGCGATCGACGTGGAGACGGCGGACGCGCACCGCATCCGGCGGTACGGCTTCCACGGCACCTCGCACGCCTATGTGTCGCGCGAGACGGCGAAGCTGCTCGGCAAGGAGCCGGCGGAGGTGAACGTGATCGTGCTGCACCTGGGCAACGGAGCCTCCGCCTCCGCCGTCCGGGGCGGACGGTGCGTGGACACCTCGATGGGGTTGACCCCGCTGGAGGGCCTGGTCATGGGCACCCGCTCGGGCGACGTCGACCCGGCGGTGACCTTCCATCTGAAGCGGGTGGCGGGGATGTCGGCGGACGAGATCGACACGCTCCTGAACAAGAGGTCGGGGCTCGTCGGGCTCTGCGGCGACAACGACATGCGGGAGATCCGGCGCCGGATCGACGAGGGCGACGAACGGGCGGCGCTCGCCTTCGACGTCTACATCCACCGGCTGAAGAAGTACATCGGGGCGTACTACGCGGTACTCGGGCGGGTGGACGCGATCGCGTTCACGGCGGGTGTCGGCGAGAACGCGGCCCCGGTGCGGGAAGCTGCGATCGCGGGCCTGGAGGAGCTGGGCCTGGCGGTGGACGCCGACCTCAACGCCGTACGGTCCGACGAGGCCCGGATCATCTCGCCGGAGTACGCGCGGGTGGCGGTCGCCGTGGTGCCGACGGACGAGGAGTTGGAGATCGCGCGCCAGAGCTACGACCTGGTGGCCCGGTAGGGGTCCTCACGGGCCGTCGTCGGGCGCTCCGGAAGTGAACGCCTGAGCGACCCCGCGCCCATTTGTACTTTCCACCAGACGGAATATTCCGCAGTGAAACAAACCGATAGGATCCGCCTCATGCGCCGTTCCAAAATCGTCTGCACGCTGGGCCCCGCCGTCGACTCGTACGAGCAGCTGAAAGCGCTCATCGAGGCCGGTATGAACGTGGCCCGATTCAACATGAGCCACGGGACCCAGGCAGAGCACCAGGAGCGGTACGACCGTCTCCGCAGGGCGGTGGCGGACACCGGCCGCGCCGTGGGCGTGCTCGCCGACCTCCAGGGCCCCAAGATCCGTCTGGAGACCTTCGCGGAGGGTCCCGTCGAGCTGGTGCGCGGTGACGAGTTCACCATCACCACCGACGACGTCCCGGGCGACAAGTCCATCTGCGGCACCACCTACAAGGGCCTGCCGGGTGACGTCTCCAAGGGCGACCAGGTCCTCATCAACGACGGCAACGTCGAGCTGCGGGTCGTGGAGGTCGAGGGCCCGCGGGTGAAGACCGTCGTCATCGAGGGCGGTGTCATCTCCGACCACAAGGGCATCAACCTGCCCGGCGCCGCGGTCAACGTCCCGGCCCTGTCCGAGAAGGACGTCGAGGACCTGCGGTTCGCCCTCCGGATGGGCTGCGACATGGTCGCCCTCTCCTTCGTCCGCAACGCCGACGACGTCAAGGACGTCCACAAGGTGATGGACGAGGAGGGCCGCCGGGTCCCGGTCATCGCCAAGGTGGAGAAGCCGCAGGCGGTCGAGAACATGGCCGACGTGGTCGCCGCGTTCGACGCCGTCATGGTCGCCCGTGGCGACCTCGCGGTGGAGTACCCGCTGGAGAAGGTCCCGATGGTGCAGAAGCGCCTCGTGGAGATGTGCCGCCGCAACGCCAAGCCGGTCATCGTCGCCACCCAGATGATGGAGTCGATGATCACCAACTCGCGCCCCACCCGCGCCGAGGCCTCCGACGTGGCCAACGCGATCCTGGACGGCGCGGACGCGGTCATGCTCTCCGCGGAGTCCTCCGTGGGCGCCTACCCGATCGAGACCGTCAAGACGATGTCGAAGATCGTCGCGGCGGCCGAGGAGGAGCTGCTCGCCAAGGGCCTGCAGCCGCTCGTGCCCGGCAAGAAGCCGCGTACGCAGGGCGGTTCCGTGGCCCGCGCGGCCTGCGAGATCGCGGACTTCCTGGGCGGCAAGGCACTGATCGCCTTCACCCAGTCCGGCGACACCGCGCGCCGTCTGTCCCGCTACCGGACGATCCAGCCCATCCTCGCCTTCACCACGGACGAGTCCACCCGCAACCAGCTCACCCTGAGCTGGGGCGTGGAGTCCTTCCTCGTCCCGTTCGTGGAGACCACGGACGCGATGGTCGACATCGTCGACGCGGAGCTGCTGAAGCTCCAGCGCTACGGTTCGGGCGACACCATGGTCATCACGGCCGGCTCGCCCCCCGGCGTCCCGGGCACCACGAACATGGTCCGGGTCCACCACCTCGGCGGCGACAAGGCCTGACGCCCCCGCGGCACACGACACGACGAGGGCCCCCGTCCGGACGACCGGACGGGGGCCTCGTCATGTGCGGCTCCCGGATGGGCTGGGGGTGGTGCGGGTCAGCTGGGCTCGACCGTGTTGCGCAGGCCGGGGACCTTGAGGGTGCCGCCGAACTGGCCCGCCTGGATGACCTCCACGTTCGTGAAGAAGGCGAACGGGACGTCGAGCGGCGGCGGGGTCTGCGGGTTGAAGGTGATCGGGATCAGGCCGAAGAGGTTGCCCTTCAGCTGCTCCGTGTACATGGTCACCGTGCCGTTGCGGATCGTCGACGTCGAGCCCTTGTCGGACCGGACGTGGCCCGTGTAGCCCGGCTCGTGCACCGTGAGCTGGTGCAGGTCCTTGATGTCGACCTCGCTCGCGGTGAACTTCAGCGCCTTCTTGACCTTGCCGCTGCCGGTCTTGACCTCGACGATGCCGTGGTACTTCAGCCCCTTCAGCGTGAGCAGGCTGCTCTCCAGCTTCCACGGCTCGTCCGGCAGGAGCGGGATCCCCGGCTCCAGTTCGGCCGCCGCGAGCGCCTTGGGGTCGGGCTCAGGGCAGGGGAAGCGCGGCTTGGCGCCGTCGGGTATCGCCTCGTCCTTCTTGGCGTCGAGACCCTTGGCGTCCTCCGGCAGCTCCTCGACCTTCTGACCGGCCTCCTCGGCGGCCTTCTCGATGGCGGCCTTGGTCTTGTCGACCGGGCCGTCGGTGGAGTCGGCCTTGCCCGCGTCGGGTTCGGTCGTCGAGGGCTTGGTCGGGGCCGTGGTGGCCGTCGGCGCGGGCTTCGCCGGCTTGGTGGCCGTGGCGGAGGGCGTCGGGGTGGCCGTCGGCGTGGGGTTCGGACCGTCGAAGAAGTCCTTGATCTTGTCACCGAGGCCCAGCGGGTCGAGCGGGTTGACGCTCGTCGTCGCGGTGGGAGTGGGCGTCGGCGCGGGCGACTTCTCCTGCGTGGCCTGCTGCTCCGTGGTGGCCGTCGCCGACGGAGTGGCGGTCGGCTTCGGGGACGCGTCGCCCTCGCCGCCCTCGCCGGTCTCCGGCTCGGGCGACTCGCTCGCGCTCGCGCTCGCCGTGGGCTTGGGCGTCTCGGCGGGCTTCGTCGGCTCCTCGGTCACCGGCTCGTCGGAGCGGGTCACGCACGGGCCGGGCGCGAAGGGGATGTCCTTCTCGTCGGCGACGGCGAGCCTGGGCGCCATACCCATGCCCATCAGTACCGCGGTCGGCATGGCGGCCAGGGCCATGGCCTTGCCCGCGGGTCCCTGGATCTTGTTCAGCAGCGACTTGCGCGGAGCCGCGTGCCGCGGACCGCTGCGAGCCAGAGTGGCGCCGTCCGCAGCCGCCGCCGACTGCGCCGACTGTGTGTCGTCACCCCGCACTGTTCCTCCCGCCGTTGGCGTCGATCGTCGATTCGGTCGCCTGCGCACCGGGACCCGCCTGCGGGTCCGGCTCCTCACCGGCGCGCTGCTCCGGGACCGGGGCCTTGCCGAAGTCGACCGTGCCGGTCGTCTCCGTCGCCTCGGTGCCGTGCTGCTGACCGTCGTGCTCGTGCTCGTCCGCTCCGGCCTCCGTACGCTCGCCGGCCGGCTCGGCCGACGGCTGCGCGGTCTCCTCCTCCACCGGCTTGCCCGGGGCCCACGCCACGGAGAGTCCGCCGCCGACCAGGGCGAGCAGGAAGCCCATGAAGAAGCCGCCGAGGTTGGAGACCGGGATGGAGACGAGTGCCAGGACGATCGCCGCGACGCCCGCGAACACCCGGACGATGGGCTGGAACCACATCGTCAGACCGAGCGTCACCAGAAGCACGCCGATGATCAGGGCTCCGGCGCCGCCCGTGGTCGCCATCGCGATCGTCATGTTGCCGAGTCGCAGGTCGGCGTACGGGAAGTAGGCGATCGGTACGCCGCCGATCATGGTGAACAGTCCGGCCCAGAAGGGACGGTTGCCCCGCCAGTCGCGGAAGCGGCGCACGCTCTCGGTCGGGACTCCGCGGGAAGCAGTGGACTCGGCGCTCATGGAAAACAGCTCCCTGGAAGCGGTGTTGCGATGAGAAGTGGAGAAAGTGGACTTGAGGCCGGGAACGGGCGGGGCCGTACGGAACGAGTCGACGGCCCGCGCCCGCCGGGCATTGCTGCCGGATACCGCACCGAGTGACTACTCGGTGAAGCACTCCTTGGTGCCCTTGTGCAGCTTCAGGCTCAGGTTGCTGAGCTTGAAGGTTCCGGCAGTGGTCGCCCACGCCTTCTGCTCCACGTTGGTCAGCGTCGCCGTCTCGGCGCGCTGCGAGAAGCCGTACGGGTTGGCCTTCGTACCGGGCTGGATGCCCGGCTTGCCCTCGGACTTCGGGAGCGAACCCGCGGCCACACCGATGTCGATGTTGCCGAACTCGGCGTCGGCCTTCAGCGAGGAGACATCGAGGTAGATGTCCTTCGCGTAGACCGGCTTCTTCGGGTCGGTGCCGGCGCGCAGCTCCAGCGAGACGTTGCCGATGAACGGCACGTCCGGCGTCACCACGGACTGGCACATGTTGCTGATCCAGGCCTCGGAGAAGCCCGAGACACCGACCGGCTCAGCGAACGGCTTGCCGTGCAGGTCCTTACCGGCGGCCACGCTGCCGTACTGGACGAAGTCCTTGCCGACAAGGCTGTCGGCCTTCACCTTGAACTCCTGGCCGGAGATGCTGAAGGACGCGGCGAGCGCGCCCTGAGCCAGGCCGACACCGATCGCGGCCGTCGCGGCCACACTCGGCACCATGACGACGGCGAACCGCTTCCATCTGGTCCCGCCACGAACCTGGGACTTCATGAGAATCCTCCTTCTCGGACGTACATCTCCGGATGGGCCCAGGGCCCGTCCTGGGATGGGAGAAGTGCTACGTCCTCGGGAAGGAGCGCCGAACACCGGGCGCGCGGAGCGTCCGACTTCACCGGCGATCACCCCCGAGCGACAACCACTGGCCACGCCTTGCGCGCAACCTCTTGGACAGGCCCTGCCGGTACGAGCAGGAACCCCCCTGTCCACGGCCGACGCCACTGCCGTCGGCCCGCTCGGTGGGGACCCTCCGCCGCGGACCCGGATGGTTGCCGGGGTGGTGCGGTATCGGACCGAGCGTCGCCGATCGTGGTCCATTCCGGGCGCCCGCACAAGGGGGTTCGTTACTCGCTAGTAACGGACGGATAACCTCGCCACGACAGCGCGATGCCGCGTGGCCACACAGGGTGCAGCCCGCGGCATCGGCAAAGCGGGAAGAGTATGCGGAAACCCGGACACAATCACGGGTTCGATTTACTGCAAGTAACAGCGGCCGCGATTACCAAGTTTTGGTAAAGCGCGGCCGCGTCATGTCGCAATGTCGCCGGATCGGCGCGCCCTCCCGGGGGAGGGAAAGGGTCAGAACAGCACCCGGGCGAGGGCCTGTCGGGCCGCCGTGACCCTGGGGTCCTCCGGACCGATCACCTCGAAGAGCTCAAGCAGCCGCAGCCGCGCCGCGTCCCGCTCCTCGCCCGCCGTGCGCCGCACGGCGTCCACGAGCCGGCCGAAGGCGTCCTCGACATGACCGCCCACCAGATCGAGATCGGCGGCGGCGATCTGGGCGGCGGAGTCGGCCGGGTTGTCGGCCGCGTTCTTCCGCACCTGCTGCGGGTCCATGTCCTGGACGCGGGCGAGAAGTTCCGCCTGCGCCAGGCCCAGCTTCGCCTCCGGGTGACCGGGGTCGTCCGCGAGCACGTTCTTGTACGCCTGGACGGCGCCGGCCAGATCACCGGCGTCGAGCGCCGACATGGCCGCTTCGAGCAGGGCGTCGTAGGGGCCTGCGGGCACCGGGGCCTGGGCGGCCGCGCCGTCGGACTCGGCGTTCGGGTCGACGGCGATACCGGTGAGGCCGAAACGCTCCTCGCCGACCTGGATCAGCTGGTCCAGGGTCTGGCGGATCTGGGCCTCGGGGGCCGCGCCCTGGAAGAGCGGCAGCGCCTGGCCGGCGACCACCGCGAAAACGGCCGGAATTCCCTGGATGCCGAACTGCTGCATCAGCATCTGGTTGGCGTCGACGTCGATCTTGGCCAGCAGGAAGCGGCCGTTGTACTCGACGGCCAGGCGCTCCAGGAGGGGGCCGAGCTGCTTGCACGGCTCGCACCACTCGGCCCAGAAGTCGATGACGACCGGGACCTCGGCCGAGCGCTGCAGGACGTCGCGCTCGAAGCCGGCCTCGTCGACGTCGATCACCAGGGCAGAGGGGGCGACGGCCGCCGCGCCACCCTGCCGGGCGGCCTCGGCGCGCGCCTGCTCCGCCTTCGCCTTGGCCTCACCGGCCGCCTTCACCGCGGCGAGGTCGACGACGCCGCTCATGGACATGTTTCTGGGCTGCATGAGTACATCCTCCCCCTTCCGCGCGCGTAACCGGTACGTCATGGCTGAACCGTGCACCACGGTGCACGGCTCTCGTTCGTTTTCGCGCCCGGGTCCCCACCCGGCGCATGTGGTTGTCGCTCAAGGCCGGTCCAGCCTTTCGCTACGGGTCGTAGCGTAACTGTCCCGATCCACCGGGGGGAAGGGTTCCCCGGTGAACTGGCTCACATCACGGGCCCCTGGCGCAATACCTACCGGCGGGTATGGTCGATCCCCATGTGTAAGCGCATCAGCCCCCGCACCCGTACCGGACGCCCGCGCAGCGCCGAGGCCGATACGGCGATCCTCGACGCGACCCGGGCCGCGCTGGTCGAACTGGGCTGGTCGAAGCTGACGATGGGCGATGTGGCGAGCCGCGCGGGGGTCGCCAAGACCACCCTCTACCGACGCTGGGCGAGCAAGAACGAGCTGGTCGTGGACGCCGTCGCGGTCCTCTTCGACGAACTCGAACTCCCCGACCTCGGCTCCCTCAAGGCCGACATCGAGAACGTGGTCCTGCAGTTCGCCGCGCTCCTCCAGCGCCCCGAGACCAAGACGGCGCTGATGGCGGTCGTGGCGGAGTCCACCCGGGACGAGCCGCTGCGCGAACGCATCCGCACCTCGATCGTCGACCGGCAGAAGCGGCTGGTCCTCGAAGGCCGCCAGCGCGCCCAGGAGCGCGGTGAACTCCCGGACGACCGCGACCCCGGCGCGGTCGGCAGCACCGACGACCTGATCTTCGACGTCATCGCGGGGGCCGTCGTCCACCGCGCCCTGGTGAGCGCGGAACCGGTCGACGAGGCATGGGTGCAGCGCTTCACGGCCCTGCTGATCGGCGGCCTGGGCGCGGCGGCGGCCGCGTCCTAGGCTCGCGGGCCCGGCACCGGCCGACGGGTCACCCCCTAGGGTGAGGCGTCGTGACGATCTCTCTGAACAGCGCCGTGCGCGCACTTCTGGACGGCACCAACCCAGCGATCCTGGCCACCGTCCATCCCGACGGCTCCCCGCAGACCTCGGTGGTCTGGGTGGGCAGGGACGGCGACGAACTCCTGATCTCCTCCCAGGCGGGCCGCCGCAAGGTGCGGAACATCGAGGCCGACCCCCGGGTCAGCCTGACCCTGTACGACAGCGAGGACCCGCAGCTGTACGCCGAGATACGCGGTACGGCCACGGTCACGGAGGACGTCGGGCGGGCGCTCGCGGTCTCGCTCGACGAGCACTACGAGGGCCCGGGCGCCGGCCAGGACTACCTCGAACTGCCGCCGGAGGTGGTGCGGGTGGTCATCCGCGTGACGCCGACGAAGGTGGTCGGCACGGCGACGCGGTAGCGCGTACGCGAAGGGGCGGTACGGAAGTCCCGTACCGCCCCTTCGCGCTGTCCTCGCGGCTAGAAGCCCGGGGGCTCGGTGTAGACGCCCCACTCCTCGCGGAGCACGTTGCAGATCTCTCCCAGCGTGGCCTCGGCGCGGACCGCGTCGAGCATCGGGGCGATCATGTTCGAGCCGTCACGGGCCGCCGCCAGCATCGCGTCGAGCGCGGCCTTCACCTTGGCGTCGTCACGGCGGTCCTTGCGCTCGCCGAGCACCCGGACCTGCTCCCACTCGACCTCGTGGCTGACCCGGAGGATCTCCAGGTCGCCGGTGACCGAGCCGTGGTGGACGTTGACGCCGACGACCCGCTTGTCGCCCTTCTCCAGGGACTGCTGGTACTGGAAGGCGGACTCGGCGATCTCGCCGGTGAACCAGCCGTCCTCGATACCGCGCAGGATGCCGGAGGTGATCGGACCGATCGGGTGCTGCCCGTCCGGGTGCGCCCGGCGGCCGCGCTCCTTGATCTGGTCGAAGATCTTCTCGGCGTCGGCCTCGATGCGGTCGGTGAGCTGCTCCACGTACCAGGCGCCGCCGAGCGGGTCGGCCACGTTGGCCACGCCCGTCTCCTCCATCAGCACCTGCTGGGTGCGCAGCGCGATCTCGGCGGCCTGCTCGCTGGGGAGGGCGAGGGTCTCGTCGAGGGCGTTGGTGTGCAGCGAGTTCGTCCCGCCGAGGACGGCGGCGAGCGCCTCGACCGCGGTCCGTACGACGTTGTTGTACGGCTGCTGCGCGGTGAGCGAGACACCGGCGGTCTGGGTGTGGAAGCGGAGCCACTGGGCCTTGTCGGTCTTGGCTCCGTAGACCTCCTTCATCCAGCGCGCCCAGATCCGGCGGGCGGCGCGGAACTTGGCGATCTCCTCGAAGAAGTCGAGGTGCGCGTCGAAGAAGAAGGAGAGGCCGGGCGCGAAGACGTCCACGTCGAGCCCGCGCGACAGACCCAGCTCCACGTAGCCGAAGCCGTCGGCGAGGGTGTACGCGAGCTCCTGCGCGGCCGTCGCCCCGGCCTCGCGGATGTGGTAGCCGGAGACGGAGAGCGGCTTGTAGGCGGGGATGCCCTGGGCGCAGTGCTCCATCAGGTCGCCGATGAGGCGCAGGTGCGGCTCGGGCTGGAAGAGCCACTCCTTCTGCGCGATGTACTCCTTGAAGATGTCGGTCTGGAGGGTGCCGTTGAGCACGCCCGGGTCGACACCCTGGCGCTCGGCGGCGACCAGGTACATGCAGAAGACGGGCACGGCGGGCCCGGAGATGGTCATCGAGGTGGTGACGTCGCCGAGCGGGATGTCCTTGAAGAGGACCTCCATGTCGGCGGCGGAGTCGATGGCGACGCCGCAGTGGCCGACCTCGCCGAGCGAGCGCGGGTCGTCGGAGTCGCGGCCCATGAGGGTGGGCATGTCGAAGGCGACCGAGAGCCCGCCGCCGCCGGCGGCCAGGATCATCTTGTACCGCTCGTTGGTCTGCTCGGCGTTGCCGAAGCCGGCGAACTGCCGGATGGTCCAGGTCCGGCCGCGGTAGCCGGTGGGGTGCAGACCCCGGGTGAAGGGGTACTCGCCGGGCCAGCCGATGCGCTCGAAGCCCTCGTAGGTGTCGCCGGGCCGGGGGCCGTAGACGGGCTCCACGGTGTCGCCGGAGAGCGTGGTGAAGTCGGCGTCGCGCTTGCGGGCCTTGTCGTACCGGGCCTGCCAGCGGCGGCGGCCCTCTTCGATGGCGTCAGCGTCCATGCTTCAAATTTACTAGGACGTCCTAGTAAATGTCGATGGCAAACCTCCGCACATCCGTGCGGAGGTTCAGGCTTCCTGTCGGATCAGGCCTTGGCCGGGGCCGGCTGCGCGCCGTTGACCAGCGGGAGCGTCTCGCGGACGACCTTGCGCTCGACGAAGAAGGCGGCGAAGGGGATCGTCCCGGACAGCAGCACCCACAGGAGCTTGCCGAACGGCCACTTCGCCTTGGAGCCCAGGTCGAAGGCGAAGATCAGGTAGATGATGTAGAGGACGCCGTGGGTCTGGGAGACCGCGAAGGTCACGTCCTCGCCCATGTCGAACCCGTACTTGAAGACCATGCAGGTGCACAGCACGAGCAGCATGACGGCGGTGATGTACGCCATCACGCGGTAGCGGGTCAGCACGCTGGATTTCATGCCGTCGAGCGTAACGGCACGTTCCGGGCGATCTTCGGGCGGGTGGGAGCTCGCGCTCGGGACGCGGTCGGGAGCGCTCGGGACGCGTGCACGGGCCTGCCGGGGCCCCGCGCTCGGGCCCGGCGCTCAGGCCCGGCGCTCAGGCCCGGCGCTCAGGACTCGTCGAAGTCCTCGGCGGAGACCCGCAGCGGGCGGAGCATCGCGAAGATCTCGGCGCACTCCTCGGCGTCGTAGACCCCGAGGCCGAAGTCCATCTCCATCAGGTCGCGGGTGGCCGCCTCGACCACCTCGCGGCCCTTCTCGGTGATCGAGGCGAGGGTGCCGCGCCCGTCGTTCGGGTTGGGCCGCTTGTCGACCAGGCCGGACTTGACCAGCCGGTCGACGGTGTTGGTGACCGAGGTCGGGTGGACCATCAGCCGCTCGCCGATCTTCGACATCGGCAGCTCGCCGGCCTTGGAGAAGGTGAGCAGGACGAGGGCCTCGTAGCGCGCGAAGGTCAGTCCGTACGGCTTGACGACGGCGTCGACCTCCGCGAGGAGGATCTGATGGGCGCGCATGATCGAGGTGATCGCGGCCATCGAGGGGACCGGCCCCCAGCGCTTCTGCCAGAGTTCGTCGGCGCGGGCGATGGGATCGAAGGGGAGACTGAGCGGCTTCGGCACGCGTCGACCTTACCCACTGGTCACATGCCGGTCAGCCCCGTCTCGCACTTCGGTCGCCCGCACTTCGAGCACGACCGCGACGAGGCAGAGCGTGCCGAGGACGCCCGTGGCGGCGACCACGAGGTGGACGGGGAGGAACTCGGCGGCGAGCCCGGCGCCGGCAATGCCGACCCCCTGGGCGGTCATCATCCCGGCGGTCATCAGTGTCATGGCCCTCCCCCGCCGCTCCTCGGGGACGGCGGCGACGAACCAGGCGTCGAGGCCCAGGGTGTACGCCCCGGTGAGGCCGGCGAGCGCGAGGGCGAGGCCCGCGAGGGCGGCCCCGGGCTCGACGACGTAGAGCAGATACGGCAGGACCCCGACGAGCACGAGCGGGTACACGAGCCGGGAGCGGGTCGCGGGACCGAGCGCGGACCCGGCGAACAGCTCGCCCGCGATCGTGCCGACGGGCAGGGCGCACATCAGCAGCCCGAGCGCGGCGGTGGAGACGCCGGCCTGGTCGGCGTAGGGGGCGGCGAGTGCCTCGGGGACTACGGCGAAGAGGGGCGGCGCCCAGAACATGAGCATGAGGGCGCGGACGCGGCGGTCGCGCAGGAGCGCGAGGTTGCCTCCGCGCTTCTCCGCCTTCCCGGCCCCGCGGGCGGGCCGCCTCCGCGTCCCGAGCCGCAGGAGGAGGGCGGAGGCGAGGAAGGTGCCCGAGGTGATGGCGATCGCGCCGCGCGGGGCGACGACGGTGAGGAGCAGGCCGCCGACGGCGAAGCCGGTGAGCAGGGCGCTCTGGGAGACGATCCGCAGGAGGGAGCGGCCGAGGACGAAGAGGTCGCCCTCGCCGAGGATGTCGGCGAGGGTCGCCATCCGCGTCCCGTTGAAGACCGGCGCGACGGCGGCGACGACGCACCGCAGCACCAGCAGCCCGGCGACCGGGGTGGCGGGCAGCACCATGAGCGCGACGCACCCCGCGCACACCAGGTCGCAGACGACGAGGACCCGGCGCGGCGGGTACCGGTCGGCGACACCGGCGAGGAGGGTGCCGCCGAGGAGGTAGGGCAGGAAGCCGAGGGCGAAGGTGAGCGCGGAGAGCAGCGGCGAGCGGGTGAGCTCGTAGACGAGCACGGTGAGCGCGATCTCGCTGACGACGACGCCGAGCAGCGAGAGCAGGTGCGCGCCGAAGACGACCCGGAACTCGGCGACGGCGAAGACGGCCCGGTAGCCGGGGGTACGGGCGACCCGCGGCTCGGCTGCGGAGTCGGCCCCGGGCTCGACGGCCCCGGCGGCGGCCCGAGCCGGCCCGGGGGCGGCGGGACCGGGC